>QIJM01000039.1 GCA_003232445.1 Paraglaciecola arctica | reverse complement strand
TTTATTCTGGCGGCTTACGATTAGGTGAGTTGTTAAATTTGAAAATTGGCGATATTGATTCACAGTCTATGAAAATCCACATTCGTCAGGCAAAAGGCAAAAAAGATAGATATATTATGCTATCAGAAAAAACCTTAGCATTACTGCGCGATTATTGTAAAAGTTACAAACCACATGATTTTCTAATTGAAGGGCAAAAAGGCGGTAAGTATAGTCCTAAAAGCGTACAAAATGTATTTAAGTCCGCGGTTGAGATGACTGGGATTAAAAAGAAAGTGACAGTTCATTCTTTACGCCACAGTTTTGCTACGCATTTATTGGATGAGGGTACGGATATTCGTTATATTCAGGAATTATTAGGGCATAAGCGTTTAGAGACCACGCAAATTTATACTCATGTGTCTTCACATTCCATCAATAAAATTAAAAGCCCGGCTGACAATTTAGATCTATAGATTACCTGTACGCTCCTACTACGCTTTCTGGGGATTACACTTGAATTAAACCCTCTTTTCTTACAGCCAATAAGAATTTTTGACCAATCGATTCTTCTTGTTTACTTGCTTTTTATTGTCTTACCATCGGCACGGATAGCGATTAATATCACAGGGTTAATCACAGCTTTAGAACGTACAATATAATGACCATTTGATCCTCCTATATCAGCTAGATACTGTTTTATGAAGAACATTCTATCGAGTAAAAAAAGCTGCCTGTAACTGATTCTTGAGACGGAGCATGATGCACTTCACTTTCAGTATCAGGTGTTAATACAATGGATTCAACACTTTCTGAAAGTGTGAAATGTCACGCTCTCGTTTACAAAAACAAACCTTTTTGCCCAGTTTAATTGGATTCAGCCGAGTATGAATTCATTTTGATTTAGAATTTTTTGCTGTTAAAGGATGTAGCTTGAGGTACTTTAAAACGGGCTAGGTAGCTTGAGGTACTTTAAAACGGGCTAGCGAAGGTCATTATGTGTCCGGCTGGCAATCCCACCTAGTGTTGAAAAAATTCCCAAGGCAGCATGTGTTTTAGGTCGCATTCGGGTTAGACAGTACTAAAATCGGTTAAACAATCCACGAGTGTCTACTACTACTTTTGAGTTGATATCTGGATTACTTAGTGCTTTAAAGGGTTTATGATCAACTAGCCCTACTAATACATTGGCTTGTTCAAGTGCATCTTTCAAGGTGAGAAGTTCAACACCTGCTTCTTTAAGTTGAGCCGGTAATTCCGTGATATTAGGCTCTACTGCCACTACCCTACCGATGTTTAATTGGGCTAGTTTTAATGTAATATCTAATGCTGGGCTTTCTCTTAAATCATCTATGTCTGCTTTAAAAGCTAAACCTAAACATGCAATAACCGGTTGTTTAAACTGATCTGCTGCCTTAGCTACTTGATCAATTACATATTTGGGTTTGCCATCATTAATTTCTCTCGCAGCCCTAATCATCCTTGCTTCTTCTGGAGCGGAATCAACAATAAACCATGGGTCAACTGCTATACAGTGTCCGCCGACGCCTGGCCCGGGACTGAGTATGTTTACCCTTGGGTGGCGGTTTGCTAATGGAATTAATTCCCAAACATTAATTTTTAGTTTGTCGGCGATAATGGATAACTCATTGGCAAAAGCGATATTAACATCCCTGAATGAGTTTTCTGTTAACTTGGCCATTTCTGCGGTACGGGAGTTGGTGATTATACATTCGCCACGTACAAAGGTTGTGTATAAATCTATAGCCTTCTCACTACATTTTGTTGTCATACCACCTATTATTCTATCGTTAGATACCAACTCTTCTAGCACTCTGCCAGGAAGAACACGTTCTGGACAATGTGCAACCTGAATATCAGCGTTTTCTGCAGCTGTTTGAGGGAAGGTGAGATCAGGACGTAATTCTTGTAACCAATCCGCCAATTGTTCAGTCGCCCCAACAGGTGACGTTGATTCCAGAATAATCAAATTACCCTTTTCCAATACTGGAGCAATAGTTTTAGCGGCACTATGAATAAAACTTAAATCTGGTTTGTGATCGTCCTTAAAAGGGGTCGGCACAGCTATCATAAAAGCGTCTGCTGGCTCGGCTACCAATGTAGCTCTTAACTTACCTAGGGTGACGGCTGCTTGAACTAACATATCCAAATCAGGCTCTACGATATGCACTTTACCCTGATTGATCGTGTTAACTGCATTTTCTGATACATCAACACCTACTACGTTTATGCCCCGCGAGGCAATTACCGCTGCGGTTGGTAAACCAATGTAGCCTAAACCAATCACTGAAACTTTTTTAAACACCATTTTTTGTCTCTATTTTGAAATAATTATATCGGCAATTCTTGCACAGGCCTTGCCGTCACCATAAGGGTTATGTGCAATTGACATCTTTTCATATTCTTGTTGGTTATCTAGTAGATTAATTGCTTGCTCAACAATGTAATCTAAATCAGTACCGACTAACTTTACTGTACCAGCTTGAATAGCTTCTGGACGCTCAGTTGTATCACGCATGACTAACACTGGCTTTCCTAGAGAGGGCGCTTCTTCTTGCACTCCACCAGAATCTGTCAGGATCAAATAAGACTGGCTCATTAAGTATACAAAGGGCAAATAATCCAAGGGATCGATTAAATGCACGTTTTTCACACCCGCGAGAATACGATCAACTGGTTCCTTTACATTAGGATTCAGGTGTACTGGATAAACAACTTGCACATCGCCCCTTTCTGCTAGAGATTTTAGGGCTTGGCAGATACGTTCAAAACCGCCACCAAAACTTTCTCTGCGATGCCCAGTGACCAGTATTAACTTTTTGCTTGGATCAACAAAATCAAATTGATTTTTTAACTTCTGGTTAAGTTCGTTATTCGTTTTTACAATATCAACAACCTGCAATAAGGCATCAATCACGGTGTTACCAGTGACAAAAATATTGTCGTTACTAATATTCTCGGCAAGTAAATTTTGTTGTGATTTTTCAGTGGGAGCAAAATGTAGCTGGGTCAAAGAGCCAGTTAATTTACGATTAATTTCTTCTGGCCAAGGACTATAAATATCTCCAGTTCGCAACCCCGCTTCTATATGACCAACAGGAATTTTTTGATAAAAAGCAGCAAGAGAAGCTGAGAAGGTAGTGGTGGTATCGCCATGCACTAAAACCAAATCGGGTTTAGCCTCAGACAACACCCCTTTTAGGCCTTGTAGTGCTCTGGCAGTAATATCGTATAAATCTTGCCCTGGTTGCATGAGATCAAGATCATATTCAGGTGTTAATTCAAATAAATTAAGTACCTGATCAAGCATTTCTCTATGTTGAGCAGTCACGCAGACTTTGACATCTAATTCTGGGCGTTTTTTTAATTCTAAAGCAAGAGGTGCCATTTTAATGGCTTCAGGACGAGTACCGAATACTAGTAAGATTTTTTTGAATTTCATTATTTTTAGAAGTCCTTCGACTATGTAACAACACGCCAATGATTATATTATTATTGTTTTGCTCGCGAGCATTGGAGCAGTAAGAGTATGGCATTTACAAACAGAGTTGAAAAGCCAACTTTTTTTGATTTTTCGAACTTTGTTTGATGGGTTTTCAGCGCCAAATGCAAGCGTAATTAGCAGCATACAAACACTCCTAGCCTAGACAAAGGCTTTTGTAGCATGACATCATGCTCCTTTGGTGAGTATTTGAATATGATAACAAAAAGGAAATACCGTTGGTGTTGGTTCGAAGTCCTGGCACAATTGAAGCGATAGCTCGTGGCTGCAACTGGTTAGGCTATTTATGTCTGCCTTTGTGGTTAAGCCCGGCTCAGTTTGGCTCTTTTTCTCTTTTGTTGGCGTTAGTCTTGTTGGTGTCTGCCATAGGTACAGCGGGGCAAGATAGAGTTATTCTGCGTTATGTTTCACAAAATAAGCCCGTGGATAATAATATTCGGGTCAGCATCGCTTTTATCACCTCTTTGTTCTTTTCAATCATCGTATTTGGCATCGCATATTTTGCGCTTCATTGGTTCAATATGGCCGACAAAATGGTAGTGCATTTCGGATTGGTCATGCTGTGGGGCGTGACACAGACCCTGTATATGTTATTGGTGTCAATGTGCAGAAGTTTGAATCAAGATCAACATTTTCTTATATTACGTGGGGTGTACGGGGTAGTAAAACTTTGTACGTTAATCTTAATTTCTGCAACCACACAAAGCGTTGAGTATTTAGTTATTGCCGAGGCAATACTATTACTGTGTGTCGTCTGTTACTCACTTATTCGTTTCCGATGTTTTTTTATCTGGCCTGCTGCCTCTGCAATATGGAAAAAGTCTTTATTATTTGGCTTACCACTTATTCTGCATATATTGGCGGGTGCATCCTTAGGACAGCTCGATAAACTGATGATTGCCAATATGCTTGAAGTTGCAGCGCTGGGGATTTATGCCTTTATCAATTCGATTGCAGGAGGTGTATTTTTTATATTCGCGGTAGTGAATATTGTTTATGAGGCAAAAGTTTATCAGTTAGGTGTTTCAGATGAGGCCGAGCAACTTTTGGGTAAAATGTTCAAAATTTCAATGTTAAGTGCAGCGGCGGTTTTGTTGCTAGCAAACCTTAGTTTACCGCATATTCTAGAGTGGGTTGATAAGCAAAACTATTACCATATTAAAACTATCCTAATTCTTTCATTGGCTTATCTTATTTACCCATTCTATCTGCAAGCTAATATCCGTTTTTCGTTAAAAGAAAAAACTCAATACATACCTATGATGACCGGCGCAGCGGCCGCAGCAAATGTAGCCTTAAACTTAGTGCTTATTCCGGCTTATGGCATAACCGGTGCGGCAGTCAGCACCCTAATTGCTTATGTTATTTTAGTCTTGTTAGCTCAGTGGACGTCAAGGAAGGTTTGACATGAATCCTAAAAAAATCCTTACCTATATCGCGCCCATATATATCGCGATTGGGCCGGTTTATTGGTTCTTGTTTCTGCCCCCGTCAATTTTTAATCTAGTTAAATATGGTTTTGCAATATTGATTATCGGTTCAGCCTTTTTCTTTGGCGCTAACGAATGGTTCAAAGACCGTAATTTTATCCGAGGCAGTGGTGTCAGTTTAATTGTTGGGATTATTTTTTTAAGTCTCCCAGGGATGTTTTTTAGTCAAAGTGAATTGTCTGCTGGTGTACTTGGTCGATACCTTTTATTGATGGGATTGTTAATATCTATTTATTGGTTAAGTCAAGAAGAAGCGTTTTTACACAGGGTTCCCATGGCCATCGCTTGGGTAATGATCCCTTTGTGTATGCTCACATTGGCTGATTTTTTACTCAATTTAGGTTTGCCCTCTTTTGATGGTTATAATCGACTTTACGCGACAGGTTTTTCTACTTCACGTACCCAATGGTCAGGTGGACTTGTTAGTTTGGGTATATTTATGCTGTGGTGTTTTATTATGACTAAACAAACACGCCGCTACCTTTTTTTAGCCGCATTTGTGATGATCATTTTATCGCAAATATCCAGTGGTGGCAGAGGGGGCGCCCTTGCGTGCCTACTCGGGGTTATTGCTTTACTCATTTATTATAAGAAGTTCGGTGCTATTTTACTTGGCGTGTTGTCTGTTTTTGGGTTTGCTATTGCATTCAAAGACCTGCTTTTCGCTCATTTACGCTTTGATCGTTTAGAGGCAAATGCTAGCGCAAGCTCAGATTTCACATCAGGAAGACTCGAACAATATGGTTTAGCATTTGACCTTATAGACTCACCTTTGGCATTGTTTTTTGGGCTTGGACCAAAGGGTTATGAAGCTGCCTTTGCTAATATGGGCATTGATTTTGAAATCCACAATGTGTGGTTGCGGTTGTTTATCGAATATGGACTGTTTGTACCCGTATTTATTCTGTTTTTCTTTCTTTCTACCATGCTTACTGCGGTCAAAGAGAATAAGGATAACAAACAGGCGATGGGCTTAGTGATTATTCTACTAGCAGGAATGCTCACTACTTTGCTGGAGCCTAATGCGATTATTTTTAGTTATCAAAATTATTTGTGTTGGTGGCTGATATTCATTGTCATCAAACGTAATGCTGTAAAAGGGTTTATAAAAACATGAAGGTATTATTTTTACAGAATGTTTTATTTGATTATCGGGTCGCATTTTACAATAGTTTAGTCCGGCGTGGTTACCAGCTGACAGTTTTGCATTCAGGTACTGCCAGCACTCTTCAATGTGACTTTGAAGAATTAATTGTGCCGGTTAGAAAATATGGCCCATTTCATCTTCAACAGCAACGGCCTAAGTTAGACAAGTATGATGTTGTTATTGCTATGTTTGATCTGTATTGGCCAGCTAATGCGTTATTATCACTTGTATCTAGGCAATACCGTTTGATTTTTTGGGGACACGGTTTAGGAAAAGGAAAACTGAGTAATTACCTACGTATCGCTCTAGCAAACAAAGCCAATGCTATGGTGCTATATACCGAGATTGGCCGACAAGCGATGCTCAATAAAGGTATGCGAGCAGAATTGACCTACGTAGCCAATAATACTGTGGAGGTGAGTAATCACCAAATTAAAGCGGCCCAAGGCGACAGCTTTTTGTTTGTAGGTAGATTGCAATCTCGTAAACGTATTGACTTGTTAATGCATGCGTTTGCAAAATTATTGGCGGCGCTGCCAGATAAAACATTTAACCTTGCTATCGTTGGAGATGGCGATATAAGAGAAGAGCTTGAAAACCTAGCTAAGACACTTAACATTGAAAAATGTACTCAATTTTATGGCGCTGTTAGTGACAACGAGGTGCTCAAACCGATATTTCATCGTGCCATCGCATATGTGTCGCCCGGTCATCTTGGTTTGGGTTTAAATCATGCTTTGGCGTTTGGGGTGCCCATAATCTCAAATGGCAGCGTCAGTCACGCACCTGAAGTTGCGGTGCTTAATGAGGGCAATAGTATGATGATAACTGCCACACAGGACAGTGATTGTATCAACCAACTTGCACAGAAGATGACAACGCTTGCGACAGATGAATCACTTGCGGTTAACATGTCGCAGCAGAGTTACGCCGACTATGTTAATTATTGTAGTATGGATCGTATGGTGGATGGGTTTGTTGCCGCGATAGAAGGGCACGCTAAGCATTAGTCAACTAATTGTTGGAGTAAAAAGCAGTTTGGTCAGCAAAAAAATTATTATTAACGCCAGTGCTGCTAAATATGGTGGAGCCAAAACTATTATAGAATCCTTCATCAGTTGGATTGGTGACTATGACGACCAAACGCAATTCATTCTTATGGCGCCACAAAAACCAGAAGCTTTGCCCGCCAATGTACATTTTGTAAAAAAAGAAACCTCGGGCATATCCACTTTGTTATTTTCTTGTCTCGGCATATTCTGGTTTTGCTTAAAGTATCGTGTGTCGCATTGCATCTCTTTTAATAATGTCAATTTGTTGCTTCCCATTTGCCGGCGTATTACTTACTTTCATCAGGCAAAAGTGTTTACTGAAAAATCACTTCGGTTCAAGTTAATTGCTCTGGCTATACATCTGTTGAAGGGCTCAACCATAGTTGTTCAATCACCTCTTATTCAGCAACGTTTTGCCGAACAATTTTCAAAATATTATAAATTCTTGGTGAAATGGCCAGGAATAAAACCGGAAGTAGCGCCGCAGTTACCTGTGCAGATTGACTCGAACGAGCAAAACGAGTTTGTTGTTTTATGGCCAGTTACTGATCCAAATGTCTCGCAAAAGAATCTAGATTGGTTTTACCCGCATAAAGGGTGGTTAGTGGCGAATCGGATTAAGTTGTTAGTCACGTCTGAGCAAAAGCTCGACTTACCTAACACTGTTGCATTAGGTCAAATTAGTCGCTCCCAGTTATTCGACCTATATCAACGTGTTGATGCGGTTTTGATTGTCTCTATCGAAGAGACCTTGTGCTTGCCAATTTTTGAGGCGGCCAGTCTTGGCGTTAAAGTGATGGTGTTAAATATGCCTTATATAGAAGCGATAAAAGATTGGCGAGGATTGCCACAAAATGTACAACTATTTGATAATGTAAAGCAACTTGATCTACCACCTAATTTAGATAAAAACACAGCTACGTCAAAAGACGATTATTTCATGCCAGACTGGCTTATTTACTAAGAACTATAAAAAATGAAACAACTTATCCAATATTTAGACTCAGGTAAAACTGAGATATTGCAAGCACCAAAGCCGCAGAGTCAATCTGGGAACTTGCTGATTGAATCAACTTGCAGTCTGATTTCTGCTGGAACTGAGCGTATGTTGCTAAATTTCAGCAAAGCTTCATATTTGCAAAAAGCCAAGCAACAGCCTGAAAAGGTCAAGCAGGTCTTGGATAAAGTCAAAACTGATGGGCTGGTGACTACCTATGATGCAGTTAAAAGTAAATTGAGTGAACCCATTCCTCTTGGTTATTGCAATGTGGGAAGAATACTTGAAGCGGGCAAATACACTGAAGGTTTTCAAGCTGGCGATAGGGTGATTTCAAATGGGCCTCATGCTGATTTAGTCAGAGTCGCAAAAAATCTATGTGCAAAAATACCTGATGATGTGGATGATGAATCTGCCGCATTTACAGTCTTAGCCTCGATAGCGTTGCAAGGCATACGTTTAGCCAAGCCAACGCTGGGTGAAACTGTAGTTGTGACAGGCGTAGGATTGATCGGTTTAATGGCCGTTCAGCTTTTGCGGGCCAATGGTTGCCGAGTCTTAGCCATCGATTTTGATCAGCAAAAACTAGAGCTTGCAGAAAGATTTGGTGCCCATACTTGTAACCCTTCTAAGGGTGAAGATCCTGTTGAGGTTGGTATGGCTTTTTCTCGCGGTCGTGGTGTGGACGCGGTAATCATTACCGCTTCAACTCAGTCGAGTGACCCAGTGAGTCAAGCCGCTCAAATGTCGAGACAACGTGGTCGTATTATTCTTGTTGGTGTGGCTGGGCTTGAACTAAATCGTGCTGAATTTTATGAAAAAGAGCTGAGTTTTCAGGTTTCTTGCTCGTATGGCCCTGGTCGATACGATCCGAATTATGAGGAAAAAGGGCAGGATTACCCGCTCGGTTTTGTCAGGTGGACAGAACAACGAAATTTTGAAGCCGTGCTGGATTTGATGTCATTGGGGCAGCTCGATGTATCTGTGCTTATCACCCATAGGTATGTATTTTCAGAGGCCACCAGTGCATACCAAACACTGACTAATGATCCTAAATCTCTGGGTATTTTACTCATATACGAAAACATCGGTAGTGAAGAAAAATTAGTTTCGTCGGTTTCTTTATCACATGCTCAAGAGTTTCAGGCTGATAAGCCCATTATTGGCTTTGTTGGTGCAGGAAACTACGCATCTAGAATGTTAATCCCTGCGTTTAAGGAAGCGAACGCTCAGTTGCATACTATTGCCACTTCTGGTGGCACCAGCGGTGTGATACACGGTGAAAAAAATCATTTTTCAGAGACAACTACCGATACGCAAGCAATGCTTGCTAACCCACAAATCAACACTATTGCTATTGTTACCCGCCATAACAGCCATGCCGGATTTGTCAGTACTGCTTTAGCCAATGGTAAAAACGTATTTGTTGAAAAACCGTTAGCGATTGATCTCGAACAACTTAAACAAGTTGATAAGGCGTACAAGCAACAACTTGAATCATCACCCGTTAGGCTCATGGTGGGTTTTAATCGAAGATTTTCACCGCAAGTAGTTAAAATGAAATCACTGTTACAAGGTTCAGTGCAGGCTAAGTCTATTATAATGACAGTGAACGCAGGTAGTATCCCGCCTGATCATTGGACTCAGGATATCAATGTGGGTGGCGGGCGTATTATTGGCGAAGCCTGTCACTTTATCGACTTGATGCGATTTTTAGTCGGAACTTCCATTACCAGCGTAAATGCTCGGTGTTTAGAGAATGGCGATGGAAAAAAACAAGATGATGTCACTATTATCACCTTGGGTTTTGCAGACGGCTCACTAGGCAGTATTCATTATTTTGCTAACGGCGCAGCATCCTACCCAAAAGAGCGTGTTGAAGTCTTTGCAGGGGAAAAAATTCTACAATTAGACAATTTCAGAAAATTAAAAGGTTATGGATTTAAAGATTTCAAAAACCTTGATTTATGGCAACAAGATAAGGGGCATAAAGCCTGTGCCAAAGCATTTTTGGACTCCATAATTGACGGTAAGCCTTGTCCGATTGATTATGCAGAGCTGTATGAGGTTGCTAAAATAACGATAAATGTGGCTCAGCAACTCGATAACCAATAAATATGTCTTTATTACTGAAAATTGATACCTATAGACGACTTGGGCTGCTTAATATTGCCCAAGTCGCTTGGTACACTTTTCGGCTGAAACTAGGGCTTTTTAGAAAAAGCCTTTCCATCCAATCATCTATCAATGGCCCTTTTTTTGAACCGGTAACAGAAGATAAGCTAAAATGCCTTTCTTCGAGATACACCGGATTTAAATTGCTCGATGCCCCGCAGTTATTTGGTTGGGTAGATATGGATGTCAAAGCGCCGCCTAATTGGCTCCATTCAGTCCTGTCGGGCAAATCACTGCAAAAAGACAATAAACATTGGAGCGATATTTCCGATTTTGACTCTGGCATAGGTGATATCAAAGGGGTGTGGGAGGCATCTAGGTTCTCTTGGGCTATATTTTTTGTGCAACACTACATCAAAGAACAAGAGCTATGTTCACTGAATAATTTGAATCAATGGATACAAGATTGGTCGTTGCATAATCCAGCTAATCAAGGCGCGAATTGGAAATGCGCGCAAGAAGCCTCGTTACGTATATTGCACTTAGCGGCTTGTGCGCTGTTACTTGAACAGAAAAAACCTTCTGAAAACTTAGTCCGTTTTATTACCGAACATATGCAGCGTATATTTCCAACATTGGGATATGCAAAAGCTCAGGATAATAATCATGGAACCAGTGAGGCTGCAGCTCTGTTTATTGGTGGAAGTTGGTTGTTACAAGCTGATGTAAATTCTGTTGAAGCTAAAAAGTGGCAAAGCTACGGTCGTCGATATCTATCTGAGCGCGTTAATAAGTTAATTATGCCAGACGGTAGCTTTAGCCAGTATTCGGCTACTTATCATCGTCTTATGTTAGATACCCTGAATTTGGTTGAGCTGTACAGAATGTTTCTTGCACTTCCTGCGTTTACTGAAAGTTATCTTTGCAGGGTTCGACAAGCCGCCTTTTGGTTGCGTGCAATAACGGATACCCGTACTGGAGATGCACCTAATTTGGGAGCGAATGACGGGGCACATATCCTGAATTTCTCTAATATGCCTTATAGAGATTTTCGACCAACAATAGAGTTGGCATATCAACTGTTTAATCACCGTTCGGTATTTTCTGAAGCAGGCTCTGCTTCCATTATGAAATTGTTTACACTGCAAGGTTCGCCTGCTGAATTGCTTGAACCAGCCACTCAGTTTTCAGATGGTGGTTACGGCATTTTACGTAGCGAAAATTCGTGGTGTTTGTTGCGCGCGCCTGTATTTAGGTTCAGACCTGGACAAGCAGACTGTTTGCATCTGGATTTTTGGCATCTGGGTGAAAACATATTACGCGATGCCGGAAGTTATAGTTATAACACTGAACAAAAATGGCTGAGTTATTTCTCTGGCGTTGAGGGGCATAACACTGTGCAGTTTGACCACAGACAACCCATGCCAAAAGTGTCGCGCTTTTTGTATGGCAAGTGGCTCAAATATAGGGTGTTTGATGTTCAGCAACAGAGCATACAGGTTGAGTATGTCGATTGGAAAAACGCGATTCATGCCAGAGAAATAGAGTTAACAGACAAGCAACTAATCATTAAAGACACATTATCTGGGCAATTCGAGCAAGCGTGTTTAAGGTGGCGACTGGCAGATTTAGCATGGCAAGTGCAAGGTCACTCGTTATTAGCTGAACAGTTACAATTGTCGATATCTTCATCCGAAAATCTAATAAGCTTTACCTTGGCACAGGGCTTCGAATCCAGATATTATGGACAAAAGACGCCTATTCCTGTTTTGGAAGTTTTGGTGGCTAATAACACTCAGATAACAACAATAATAAGCTGGAACTAGAGCCAAACATGCATATTCTGTATTTTCATCAACATTTTTCTACTCCTAGCGGTGCCACGGGCACTCGTTCTTACGAAATGGCCAAAAAGCTTTTATCTTTGGGGCATTCGGTGACTATGGTTTGTGGCTCGTACAATGTCGGGGCAACGGGGCTAGTCAATAAATTTATTAATGGTAGGCGCGAAGGCGATGTTGAGGGTATTCATGTTATTGAGTTTGACTTAAGTTATTCCAATACCGATGGGTTTGCGACTCGTAGCTGGCAATTTGTTAAATTTGCTTATCAAAGTGTCAAGATTGCTTTGAAGAGTGATTATGACTTGTTGTTTGCTACCTCGACTCCTCTTACTGCCTCTATCCCCGGCATATTTGGCAAAATTTTCAGAAGAAAAAAATTCGTCTTTGAAGTGCGTGACTTATGGCCCGAGTTGCCTAAAGCCATGGGGGTGATTAGTAATCCAGTCATATTATGGGGGATGTCTGTGTTAGAAAAATTATCCTATGCCCAAGCCGATGCTTGTATTGGCTTATCCCCGGGTATTGTCGAAGGTATTAAGCGTCGTAGTCGCAAAAATTTACCCGTTGCTTTAATCCCAAATGGTTGTGATATCTCGCTGTTTGAAAACAAAACTGAAACCTTTGAAATGCCTTTTGAACTAAAAAAAGGTCAGGTTGTGGCATGCTTCACTGGTGCACACGGATTGGCTAACGGGCTGGACAATATATTAGATGCGGCACAAGAACTAAAGAGTCGAGGTGATGATAAGGTCATCATCTTATTTGTGGGTGAAGGAGGGGTTAAGCCCAGCCTTATCGAACGCGTCAAGCAGCAGCAATTAGACAATTGTATCTTTCTTAATGCTATGCCCAAACATCAACTGGTGGATCTATTGAATGCCGCTGACATCGGGTTGATGCCATTAGCAAATGTGCCTGCCTTTTATTATGGGACGTCACCGAATAAATTTTTTGATTATATTAGCTGTGGGTTACCGGTATTAAACAATTATCCGGGTTGGTTAGCTGATATGATCCATGAATATGGATGTGGTACAGCTGTTGCGCCTGACAATCCAGTAGCTTTGGCCAATGCTCTACAAGATATGGCTTCTAATAAAGATGCACTGGCGGCAATGGGGCTCAAAGGCAAACAACTTGCCAAAGACAGGTTTAATAGAGAAGATCTTTCTGCTCAATTTGTCCAGTTTTTAATTGAGGTTGTCAAAAAATGAAACGTTTATTTGATTTTTTTGCCTCGCTAGTAGCGCTACTTACATTGCTACCCGTATTGTTGGTGTTATATGTGATTATTGCTATCAAAATGGGCATTCCTGTTTTTTTTGTACAAGCACGACCAGGTATGCAAGGTAATATTTTTAAAATGGTTAAATTTCGCAGTATGACTGAGGCTAAAGGCACCGACGGCGAGCTTTTACCTGACGCACAACGTTTACCTGCTTTTGGTCAAATGCTTAGAGCAACCAGTTTGGATGAGTTACCTGAACTGTGGAATGTGCTTAAAGGTGAAATGAGCCTAGTAGGTCCGCGTCCTTTATTAATCGAGTATTTGGATAAATACACGCCTGAACAAGCGCGCCGTCACGAGGTCAGGCCGGGTGTAACAGGATGGGCACAGGTGAATGGTCGTAATGCGTTGTCTTGGCAAGATAAGTTTGCATTAGATACTTGGTACGTGGATAACCGTACATTTTGGTTAGACATCAAAATATTGTTTATGACGGTTAAGCAGATATTTAAGCGAGATAACATTTCTCAAGACGGGCATGTCACCATGGAGAAATTTAAAGGTAGTGAGTGATAAAAAAAACTTAATTATCATAGGTGCCGGTGGCCACGGTAAAGTGGTGGCTGATTGCGCCCGTGCGACTAAGAAGTTTGAGAACATCCAGTTCTTGGACGGTAAATATCCCGATTTTTTTCATATTGCAAGCTGGAATATTGTTGGGCACCAAGATGACTATGCTGATTTTGATCACGTAAACACCTGGTATTTTGTAGCCATTGGAAACAACGCAACGAGACATAGTTGGCAACAAAAACTGCTAAAAGGTGGGTGTAAACTGGCTACTCTAGTGCATCCGAACGCCTGTGTTGCCGAAGACGTCTTAATTGGCCAAGGCACATTGGTTTTGGCAGGCTGTGTAATCAATATTTTAACTGAGATTGGCGAAGGATGTATTATCAACACAGGTGCAACAGTCGATCATGATTGTAGTATCGGCGAATTTAGTCATATTGCGCCCGGTGTTAATCTAGCCGGTGCTGTGAGATTGGGCATTGAAGTATTGATTGGTGTCGGCAGTGCCGTTATTCAGTGTATATCGATTGGTGATAAAAGTACTGTTGGAGCGGGCTCTACTGTTTTACAAAATATACCTATCAATGTAACTGCTGTAGGTACGCCAGCCAAAGTGATAAAACAACATGCAACATAAGTTTGCTGCAAGAGGTTTACTGCGATGTTAAACGGCCCATTTTCTCCTTGGCCTGATTTTGATACCGATGAAAAACAAGCTGTACTAGAAGTACTAGATTCTAATAAAGTGAACTATTGGACGGGTCAAAAAGGCCGAGAGTTTGAAAAACAGTTTGCCGCTTATTTTGATTGCAAATATGCTATTGCTGTGGCTAACGGTACTGTTGCACTAGATTTGGCGTGGCAAGCGTTAGACTTACCCAAAGACAGCGAAGTCATTGTGACCTCTCGCACTTTTATCGCTTCTATATCTTCTATTGTATTGGCAGGTTTAACGCCTGTGTTTGCGGATATTGACCGTGATACTCAAAACATTACTACCGAGACAATCAAACCTCATATTGGAGATAAAACCTCCGCCATTTTATGTGTGCATCTTGCCGGTTGGCCTTGTGAAATGGATGATATCCTTGCTTTAGCTAAAGAATATGATTTGTTTGTGGTAGAAGATTGCGCACAGGCACATGGAGCCAAGTACAAAGGCAAACCTGTGGGTGGTTTAGGTGATATTGCGGCGTGGTCGTTTTGTCAGGATAAAATTATGACTACCGCTGGCGAAGGTGGGATGGTCACTACAAATAATAAGGTGTTATGGGAAAAAGTCTGGTCCTTTAAAGATCATGGTAAGTCTTGGAGCGCTATTTACGAAAAGCAGCACCCCCCAGGTTTTAGATGGTTACATGAATCGTTTGGTACCAATTGGCGTATGCTGGAAATGCAGGCTGCGGTGGGGCTTAAACAACTTGAAAAAATGCCGGGTTGGACTGAAACACGTAGCAAATACTCACAACAAATATTTGCTACCGCCAGAGCTTTCTCTGTGCTACGGGTACCTAAAGCGCCAGATCATATCGAACATGCGTTTTACAAATGTTATGTTTTTGTGGAGCCGGATAAATTAAACACGGGTTGGAACAGGGATAGAATAATAGCTGAGATTAATAAGCTAGATGTGCCTTGTTTCTCTGGTTCATGTTCAGAAGTATATAAAGAAAAAGCATTTGACAATACCGGCTATCGCCCTAAAAAGCCCCTTCCCATTGCTGTTGAACTTGGTATGACTTCCCTGATGTTTTTAGTTCACCCAACATTAAAGCAAGCGGAAATCGATAAGTGCTGTATTGCACTTTCTCGCGTTATGGAAAACGCATCTAACGGGGCTAATCAATAATGCAGTTCTATCAATTGTTTGAACTGAGCCCGCAAAAAAAACTGGCGATTGCAGTATTGTGGGATTTTTTGGCGCTGTTAGTCGCCAGCGTATTTTCGTTTTGGATAAGGCTTGGAATTACTAGTTGGGATTTTTCCCGTAACGATGCTGCTGTCATAGCAATGAATGTGGCCTTTGCATTAACGTTATTGTCAATGTTTGGTCACTATCAACAGATGATTCGGTATATAGGGCTAAAAACAATACAAAAAGCCTTATTAATATTAGCCATTTCAGCCTTGTTCTTACTGGCGGCGGGAGTTGCCTTTGACGCCATGATACCCGTTTCCGTGCCTATTATTTATTGGGCGGTAGCATCTAGCTTGGTAATTGCCCCACGTTTTTTGATGCAAGCTTCTGCTCAGTCTCAAAATTATAAAATGCGCGAAAAATGTTTGGTTTTTGGTGCCGCAGAAGCGGGGCGTTCGTTAGTTCAAACATTGAAAGTAGGCAATGAGTTGCAACCTATCGCGTTTATCGATGACAAAAAACAGTATCACAATAAACAAATATTAGGTTTGCCAGTTGGGCGTCGCGAAGATATTCCTTATTACGTCAAGCGGTTTGGTGTCAGTAAAATGTTGTTAGCTGTGCATAACACCTCAGCGGATCGTCGCAAAGAATTGATAGTTGAACTGGAGCCATACGCCATCGAACTCTTGAGTATTCCCAATATTCAGGATTTGTTATCGGGTAAAAGTAAAATTGACGAACTTCGTGAAATTCATATCGAAGAGTTGTTAGGCAGAGAGCCAGTTCCACCTATTACTCGATTACTTAATATCAATATACGCGGGAAAAATGTGCTGGTAACTGGGGCCGGTGGCTCCATAGGTAGCGAGTTATGTCGGCAAATAGTTAAGTATGAACCGTCTAAGCTGGTGCTTTTTGAATTGTCAGAATTTAACTTGTATCAAATTGAGAACGAATTGAAGGAGCACTATTTTGATATTCCGATGGTGCCTGTTCTCTCCACTATCCAAGATACTGAAGTATTAAGACGTGTCATGGGTGAACACAATATTCAAACCATTTATCATGCTGCGGCATATAAACATGTACCTATGGTGGAATCGAATCCCTTAGCTGGTATCCGCAACAACGTATTTGGCACGTCTAATGTTGCCTTAGTGGCTGTTGAATATGATGTGGAAAAATTTGTCTTGATTTCTACAGATAAAGCAGTCAGACCTACCAATATCATGGGCGCGACAAAACGTTTCGCAGAGCTATATATTCAGGGGATTGCGGAATTAGGGCCGAGTACGGAATTTTCAATCGTGCGATTTGGCAATGTACTAGGGTCGTCAGGCTCAGTCGTTCCACTATTTACCAAACAGATTAAAGCGGGTGGCCCTATCACTGTTACTCACCCAGATATAACCCGATTTTTTATGACTATCCCGGAAGCGGCGCAATTGGTTATTCAAGCTGGTGCTATGGGTAGCAAAGGTGAAGTGTTTGTATTGGATATGGGCAGTTCGGTTAAAATAGTCGATTTGGCTAGCAAGATGGCTCACCTTATGGGTCACAGTTTGAGAACCTCAGCTAACCCCCAAGGCGATATTGAACTAAAATTTTCAGGTTTACGTCCTGGTGAAAAATTATTTGAAGAGTTGTTGATTGATGATGCTGACACTACCACTGAGCATCCCCGAATTATGGGAGCTGATGAGTCTAAACTCTCCTTCGAGGAAGTCATCTCGTTATTTGACGAGCTAAACAGGTTACTCCTTGAACACAATGCAGAAGGTGCCAAACAGTTGTTGCGTAGTGCTCCGCTTGGTTATTCTCCAAGTCCTCTAGAAGCATTAACCTTAAAGCCCTCGGCCATAAAGTTGTATAGATATACTGCAGCTAGTCGATAACTTATTCAGATTATAAATAGCATAACTGATTGAGTAGCAAGGCTATTGGTTCAGAGTCATAATATAGGTAGTTATCAGTGGTAGACAACAAGTAATGAATATCAAACCTACAATACTCTTTGTTTTAGTCATGTCGTTGTTATGCTTCAGAACTGCTTTTTCTGCGGTTCAAAATATAAATAAAGACGCTTCGCCTTTGGAATTGTCTATTTCTGCTGCCCTTATTGACGATATCAATCCAACTCTAGAACAAGATCTAGGTGCTTGGGGGGCAGTGATTGCGCCTAAAGGTCAACTTGTTGCGACTTATGAGGGCGCACAGTTTCTACTAGATTATTCGGCGAATTTAGAGCGCTATAAGTCAACAGAAGACACATTACTGATAGATGACACGCAACAATTCGATACTTTTAACATTAAACTGTTCTCACGTTTTTTTATCAGTCAGGCTTGGCATGTTGATGCTCAAATACAGCATTTAAATCAAACGCAGCGCTTTGGTGAAGGCATATCTCAATTACGCACGAATGTTTTGCTAGCAGATCAATTAAAACTGAATCGGGGAGCCGCCTCCCTTGTATATGGTAATGATACTACCAGTCGATATATTTCTATCACTGCCTCCTCCAGTAAAACGAGCTATGAGCCTAACAACGACTACTCGTCTTCTTTTGATATTGCTGAACAGGGTTTAGAATTTGACGTTGCATTTAAACAATCGAATGCTTCCAGCTTACTTTTTAGGTTAGCAGTAAAAGACGAAGATTTTGTTTCTGATATCAGACAAGATAGCCAAGTTTATCAAGCGTTACTGGGTATGAATTGGCGACCCAGTGGCAAGACTACACTAGAGGCTCTGATAGGAATGTATAGTAGAGAATTCGATATTCAAGACTCAAGCTCTGGCCTTTCATGGATGTTGGACTTTAGTACAGAGCCAACTGACCATTGGTTAGTGGAAGTTCAGTCTGCAAGGTTTTCTGGTGTTTCAAAGAGTGAATTAACCAGCACTAGTGTAGAACAAAATGCTACTTTGGCGATTACTTACAAAGCCACTGAACAATGGCATTTTGGGGTGAATGTGAGCGCAGGAAATACTGAATTTGAGGACGTGGACGGTGTCAGCGAACTAGATGAAGTACGTGCAGGTGTAAATATCAGCCTAATTCTAAAGGAACACAGTAAAGTGCTGTTTAAATGGAGTATTAATGATCAGTCTTTTGCTGATCCTTCAATTGATTACCAACAAAGCGAAGCGAGGTTGACGTGGCAAGTCAATTTTTAACCCTTATTTTATCATTGCTGGCCTTGCTTTGGTCGTCTGGCGTTTTTGCTGTCAACGATGAATTCGATATTGGCTCAGGAGATATCATCGCTATTAAGGTGTATAACGAGCCAGATTTATCCGTTAAAGCCAATGTTGGCCAGTCTGGCATTCTTAAGATGCCGCTTATCGGGGAAATAGTGGTCGCTGGAAAAACCAGTAAAGAGTTAAGCGAAGAATTAGAAATGGCTTACTTCGATGGTTATTTGGTCAATCCTAGCGTGTCTGTCGTGATTGAGTCTTATCGCCCGTTTTTTATTCGCGGTGCTGTCAGCAAATCTGGCGCATACAAATTTGAATATGATTTAACGGTGGATCAAGCCATAGCTATAGCCGGTGGGCTTAAAGATCGAGCTTCAAAGAAAGGCTGGTATGTTATTCGTGGGGTCGAAAAATCTCGGATAAAGGTAACTAAAGAGTCCAGAATATTTCCTGGAGATATTTTAGAGATTGAGGAAAGTCTTTTTTAATATGAAAATGGGCGAGTATTATCAATCACAAACAGATTCGGCATTTGACTTGGCTGAGTTATTATCTTTTCTATGGTTAAAGAAGTTTCGAATTGCTTTTTTTACCCTATTGATTGCGCTCGCGGGTGCTTACTATATATTTAATTTACCAAAAATTTATACTGCAAGTAGCACTATTCTATTGGGGGACGGCGAGCAAGGGTTTAGCCTAAGCTCAGCGATGGCAAATTTTGGTAATGATGGCGATGCAAAAATTGATACTTATATTGAATTCATTCGTTCACGTCAATTTATCGGCCAAGTGATTGACGAGCTGAGTTTAGTTTCCGATCCTGAATTTAGGCCTGTTTCTATCGGTGCCACAGATGAATATGCCAGAGATCACGCTATTGATGTGTTACTAGGGGGACTGTCACTTATCCGGCTAGGTAACACAACTTTACTCAAGGTGATGTTTAGTTCTGAAAAGCCAAAAACGGCGGCAGCTGTAGCAAATACTATTGGCCCGGCTTTCTTTACCTTCCAGTCTGACATGGGTAAACAAAAAGCAAACGCTACGTCTCAATGGCTTAGTCAGCAGCTTGTAGAGCTGCAAACAAAATTGGCTGCTGCTGAGCAAACTTTACAAGATTTCCTAATAGACAATAATTTGACTGATGTGAGCAGTAAGATTGAGATTTCTCGCATCGAAATTTCTGGTTTATTGCAGGAGCGATTGGCCATTGAAAAGAAGTTCGCAGATGTGGAGGCGAGTGTTGGACAAGTGCAATTAGCCGGTGGCAATATTGAACAACTTGTGCAAATGCCCTGGATGCTAAATAATCAGATGATGATCAGTGTTAGACGCAATATTTCTGCGCAACAGCAATTATTCGCTGAGTTGTCCAAACGTTACAAGAGCAAACATCACAGGTATATCTTAGCGGTAACTACTTTATCCACCTTACGCAATGAACAGCAAGCTTTGGCACTTGAGCTAAGCGCGGGTTTAAAACAAGAATTTAATACGTTAAAAATTCGCAAGCGCTCAGTTGATAGTCAAATTGAAACGGCTAAAAAAGCGCATGGTGAATTGGGTAAACATGAACTGCAATTAGACAGGCTGCGTAGAGAAGTGGAGTCCACGCAAACACTCTATGAAGTATTTTTATCTAGACTGCGAGAAACAGAAATTCTAAAAGATTTAGGCAGCAGTGAACAGTTTGCTGTGATCGATTCTGCCTCAGTACCTGTCGGCCCTTCTAAGCCAAGAGTGGCATTACTCATGGCGCTTGTATTGATGTTTGGCTCTTTAGCAAGTAGCGGATTCTGGTTGGTTTTACATTTAGTTAGCGATAAGAGAACTAGATTCCTTAATATCCTTAATAAAATGAATGTCCCGATATTAGCTCAAGCACCCAAATACAAGAAGGTAAAGTCAAAAAAAGAAGTGTTCAAAGTTACTAAGAAAGGCATAAATTATGAGTATGCTGAAGCTATTCGCTCACTAAGAGCTGAGATAACATTTCGTTCAGATGATTCTCCTATGCGTACGATTGTAGTGACAAGGGTGAAAAGTGCTGAAGTAAAGTCGAACCTCGGTATAGATTTAGCCGAGTCATTTGGGTCTTCGGAAAAATCTATAATTGTTGATGCTGATATGCGTCAACCTCATGTGGGCAAAGAATATGGTATGGAACAACCTACCTCAGGTTTAACCAACTTTATTGATCGGAAGATGTCTTTTAGTGATTCAAGTTATCGGGGAAATGGCAGTCAATTATCCGTCATGCCCACTGGCGCAATACCTACTGATCCTCTGCTTTATCTATCTAAACCACGGTTTGCGGGTTTTATCAAAAAACTAGGTGTGTTGTTTGAACACGTCATTCTAGAAGCTCCAGAAGTCAACTTGTATAGCGATAGTATAATAATAGCGAAATCAGCGGACGGTGTTGTATTGCTTTGTGATTTGGAAATTACAGATAGTGCAGATTTGTTAGAGGCTATCCAGCGTATTCAAGAATCAAGAGCGCCACTGATAGGTGTGGTATTCGAAAACGTAAAAAATGTGCGGAG
>QIJM01000065.1 GCA_003232445.1 Paraglaciecola arctica | reverse complement strand
TTTAACTTTATCATTAGCTAAATATTGCCATTTTTATTCATCTGGTGCTGGTAATCTCTCTCTCGCACCCCTATATAAGTGGCTAGATGAAAATGAATGATATACAAGGTCTTCGATGATGATAGTGGAAAAGATTGCGCGTGAGTTGCAAGTACAAACGCAACAGGTACAAGCTGCGGTAAAGTTGCTGGATGAAGGGTCGACCGTTCCTTTTATTGCTCGCTATCGAAAAGAAGCGACCAATGGTCTAGATGACATCGCATTAAGAAAGTTAGAGCAACGCTTAACTTATTTACGCGACCTAGAAGACAGACGAAAAGTCATTATTAAGTCGATTGAAGAACAAGAAAAAATGACGCCTCAATTGAAGGCACGCTTGCTTGGCGCTGAAAATAAAACCGAATTGGAAGATATATATCTGCCGTTTAAACCTAAACGTCGCACCAAAGGCCAAATTGCCATTGAGTTAGGGCTTGAACCATTAGCTAATGCTTTATTTAATAATCCGCAGCTCACCCCTGAGTCTGAAGCTCAAGCATTCATAAAAGAGGAGAGTGATGTAGCAGACACTAAGTCAGCCTTAGATGGCGCAAAGTATATTTTAATGGAGCGATTTGCTGAAGACGCACAATTGCTGCAAAAAATTCGTCAGCATTTAAACAAACATGCCCACATAAAAAGCCGAGTCATAGCGGGTAAAGAAACAGAAGGCAGTAAATATAAAGATTACTTTTCACACACCGAACTATTGAAAAAAGTCCCTTCGCATAGGTCGCTGGCAATGTTTAGGGGCAGAAACGAAAGCTTCCTTCAAGTCAATCTAGATGCTGATCCAGAAAAAGATGAAGGGGACAGAAGTTCTTACTGTGAGCAAATTATAGCCGAACACTTCAATATTAAATTTGCCAACCGACCAGCAGACACTTGGTTGTCATCAGTGGTGCAATGGACATGGCGAGTCAAAACACTGCTGCACATGGAAAACGAATTATTTGGCGCGGTGCGTGAGCAAGCGGAACAAGACGCGATTAATGTGTTTGCCAAGAATCTAAATGATTTGTTGATGGCGGCACCGGCCGGCCCTAAAGTCACTATGGGCTTAGATCCTGGTCTACGAACAGGTGTGAAAATAGCGATTGTAGACCCAACTGGAAAGGTATTAGCGACTTCTACTATTTTTCCTCATGTGCCGCAAAATCAGTGGGACAAGTCGCTACGCACCCTTGCAACTTTATGTAAACAACACAAAGTACAACTTATCAGTATTGGCAATGGCACGGGTTCAAGAGAAACCGATAAGCTCGCTGCCGAAATGATCAAAACACATCCAGACTTGGCAGTCAGCAAAATTATTGTCAGTGAAGCAGGCGCCTCCGTTTATTCTGCGTCTGAGCTTGCTTCAAACGAATTGCCTGATATGGATGTTTCATTACGTGGTGCGGTGTCTATCGCAAGACGATTACAAGATCCACTGGCAGAGTTAGTCAAAATTGAACCCAAAGCCATAGGTGTAGGCCAATATCAGCATGATGTTAGCCAGAGCAACTTAGGTAAATCACTGAGCACAGTGATTGAAGACTGCGTGAATGCGGTAGGCGTGGATATCAATACAGCATCAGGTGCTTTACTGAGTCATGTCTCAGGTCTGAATCGCACTTTGGCCAGTAATATCGTCAGTTATCGTGACCAGCACGGGGCATTCAAGCGCCGTAAAGCCTTGCTTAATGTTGAACGCTTAGGGCCAAAAGCTTATGAGCAAGCAGCAGGGTTTTTGCGAATTGTGGGAGGAGCTGATCCCCTTGATGCATCAGCTGTGCACCCGGAAGCCTACCCAGTAGTAAATTCGATTGTCGAACATGCTTGTATTGCGATGAACGACATAGTAGGCAATACCGAAGTGCTGAAAAAACTCAAACCTGAGGACTTTGTCACTGACCTGTTTGGCTTACCCACAGTGACGGACATTATTAGCGAGCTTGATAAACCCGGTCGAGATCCTCGTCCAGAATTTAAAACGGCTAACTTTAAAGATGATGTGCAATCTTTGAAAGACCTAAAAGTCGGTATGGTTTTAGAAGGTGTCGTGAGCAATGTTGCCAACTTTGGGGCTTTTATCGATGTTGGTGTGCATCAGGATGGGCTTGTACACATTAGCGCTATGACCGACAAATTTATTTCTGACCCCAGAGATATTGTGAAAACAGGCGATATTGTCAAAGTGAAAGTGATGGAAGTGGATGTTGAAAGAAAGCGCGTGTCTTTCACTATGCGAATGGGCGATACGCCTAATCAGGCAGCAAAACCCTCAGCACAAAAACATAGCTCAGATAAAAAGCCACACAACCGACCGGCTAAAAGTAATCAGCAACAAACTCAGCCTAAACAGTCGAATCAAATGATGGGTAACGCTTTTGCTGATGCTTTTGCCAAAGCAAAAAAATAACTGAATTTATCAATCTCTAAAACCAACAAGCCCTCTTTTTGAGGGCTTGATTCATTTTGCTATAACGCGCTTTTTCACAACAAATTTAGGCCAATTGCTGCAATCCTTCAGAACGGGGATGAGTCGCTTGTTGATAAAAATTTTCAATCACTGCCACTCTGCGAGTAATCTCTAGGTCTCTGTTTGCGAGAAATTGACTCGCACCCTCCAAATCAAGTTCAGGATAAATAACGCTTTGTTTATCGACCTCTGACTGACTGATATCCAGTGAACGAGTCGGTATACTCACATCTAAGGCATCAACGATATCTTCAAGTGAAGGTATCTCCCCAATAACTGAATTTTGTTGTTGTTTTTCACTCTGCTGAGCATCTGGAATAGCCTGATTATATGCTTCTTGCGCTTCTTCGGCTTTTTCTCTGGCTATTTCGTTACGCGCTTCAAGGGCTATTTGAGTGGCTTCGGTTGCTACTCGTAAATCTTGCGCGCTAGGCTCTGCGGGAGCCAAAGCTGCGGCTTTGACTTGTTGTGCCTTGCGGATGGTTTCCTCTGACGTTGAGGCTTCTGATATATCTATTGAAACTTCGCCACCTACAGCATACCGCCTGCCATCAAGCCCTCTTTCGTATTCATATTGAGGTGAACTTGCATATTGCCCACCCAAAGAGGCGTGAGCTTGTTCATGCGCCCTAACTTCAGCATCTCGTTGTTTTAGCTCTGTAAGTTGCTGCTGTTCGGCTTGTTGCTGTTGTTGCTGATCTTCAGCGTTTTCTTTACCTGCACTGGCATCTTGCCCATTGTCTTGTGCGGAATCATTCTGCGTATTGAGTTGTTGACCAGTTTGAGCAGCCGATTTCTCATAGGTGAGTGGTTGGGGTGCTTGTCCGGGCGTTTTAACCTTATCAGCTTCAGAACCCACGCCTGTTTCAGCCGCTGACTTCTCATTGGCGGCTAATTGCGGCACCGTCTCACGCTGAGTATTATCTCTGCGCACTGCCTCGGTATTAACGGTGCCGACGTTAAATACTATAGGAGTGGAAACGGGAGGGAGAATGTTCATAATATCTATTGCCTAAAGCTAGGCCAGAATATCCAATATAGTGCCAACAGTATCGCTAGCTGTATCTACTACTTTTGTAGAAGCTTGCGCATTAGTCAGATTAATTGACAACCCTACTAAATTCGACGTAATACCCTCGCTAGCCTGCGGAAGGACTTGTTTGATTGCGTTAAGCTGGTTTAATGTAGCGTTTGCTAAAAACTCTTGGGGGTCGCTAAGCGGTACTGAAAAAGCTGACAAGCTGGCCAAATTCGATGCATTTTGTGTAATGCCATCATATGCCCGTTGAATGCCTAAAGTGCCACTGACAATGGCAGAATTTATATTGTTACTAATGTCCATTACCTTACCTCTACTACTGAACCTCTCTTGTTCAATTATTAACCATTTTTAGGTTTTTTTAAAGCTTTACCTTGATTTAAAGGTGAATATTGGTGTTAAACAAGTGCTTTCACCAGCCGTTTTGCAAAAGACTCAGTGTTTGAAATAAAAGGAGCATGGGACGCACCGGTGATAATTTCTATTGTTACCTTGGAGTTAAGTTGCCGCACAACTGGAACTACTTTATCAGGCACTAAAGTATCCAAGCGGCCTAAAAACATCTGACAGGGTATCGATAGTATTTTAAATTGTTCACGTAAATCAATGCTTTGTAACATATCTAAACCTGCAGCTAAGGCGACCGATGAAGGCGGCGGGTATGGTTGCACTGCCTGTTTGATTGTTTTGGCATCTTGCCTGGCATTTACACTACCCACGGCTTGTATGGCCAAAAATCGTTCCAGCGTTTTAGAAAAATTTAATTCTAGTTGCTGAGTAAAAAAGTCCAGAACCTTGGGTTCAATTCCAGGCCAGTCGGCACTTTTAGAAAATTTTGGACTAGAACAAATTAACACAAGTTGTTTAAGCTTTTCGGGATAAGCGTTGGCAATTTGCTGGGCAACTAAGCCACCTAATGACCAACCAATGAGTATGCAGTTTGCCGGAATATGTTCTGCCACTGTTTTTGCAACATTCTGTAAATTATAAGGAATGGGTAACTGTTGATGATTTAGCCCGTAACCTGGCAAATCAATAGTGGTGATACAAAACTCATCTTTAAGAATGTT
Organism: Paraglaciecola arctica; assembly: GCA_003232445.1. GTDB lineage: Bacteria > Pseudomonadota > Gammaproteobacteria > Enterobacterales > Alteromonadaceae > Paraglaciecola > Paraglaciecola arctica_A. The sequence continues at coordinate 16,213 of QIJM01000065.1, read as the reverse complement.
TATTAAAGGTTGCCAAACACCACTATTCACCCCCCAGCCATGCAAAAAAACAAGCTGTTTACCACTACCCATAGTTGATACTTTTAATCTTACTGACATTTCTTCTACACTTAACCTCTGGAATACTGATTTTTACATTGAGTACAGGGATGACACCAAGATGCATTTAGGGCTGAGTCAAAATTGTTTAGTGTGTAAACAATCCAGCGGCACTTCAATATGCCAATACTGCTTTGATGATCTTACACTATTTGATATTGACCCATACCAGCACAATTTGATGTTATCGCCAAAAGTGAAATTGGGTTTGGTAAAAGTAGATTTCCCTCAAGTGTTAGCCCTTGCGGATTATCAGTGGCCATTATCGAAGTTATTGACTGGATTAAAATTCTCAAAACATGTGCCGAATGCACATGCACTGGCGACACTTTTTGTAAAACACTGCTTAAGCTCTATCCCTGTTTTACCTCAACTAATTATCCCTATGCCGTTACACAAAAATCGGTATTTATTCAGAAAATTCAATCAAAGCATAGTGTTAGCTAAACAGATTTGTAGCTTGAGTCAATTGGACATGGACACCTCGATCATTAGCAGATGCAAATCTACACCCGCTCAAACCAACTTATCGGCCACCCAAAGACGTAAAAACTTGCGTAATGCCTTTGAAATTGATGAAGCAGCCCAGCAGCGACTAAAAAGCTATAAGCATATTGCCTTATTCGATGATGTTATCACCACGGGCAGCACAATGAACTGTGCTTACCGTAGTTTACGTAAGCACAACCCTAATTTGAAAATTGATATATGGAGTATTTGTCTCACTCTAGTGCGTTAATAAAACCAGCCATAAAAATGGCGTTGCTCATCAAACGACTGGTGCCATACCAAACGCCTCTAAAATTAACGTTAGTAGCAAAACCAATCACTTTACCTTTGCCAAAATTATGCGACACAATTGCCGCGCTTTCGCCAATAAGTTGCTGTAACTCATCAGCACTATACCCTGCCATAAGTGGAGATTTAACGTAACTTGCTACGGTAATAAACGGTTTTTCGGGTTGGAGCATCACCAATGCACTGTTACGAAACATAGGCAATGTAGTGGAAGTATAACCAAAGGCCAGTGGATGGCTTATATCCAACTGCGTTTCAAATACTGCTCCGGCAATTCTTTGTTTCGCTTTAAACGCTTCCTGATCTTTATAGGTCATACCTGTTGTTTCAAACGCTGACTTAATCTCACTTTTACTTTTGAAGTCAGCCTTAAGCCATTTTTTATCAGAAAACCAATTTGCTGCTGATTTTTGACCGATAAGTATGCCGCCTGTATTCAACCAGCCCTCAATGTTGCTGACGGTTTTTTCAGGCACCTCTTTATACGTGCCTTCGACCCATATCATATGGGTGTAGCTGTCCAAAGAAAGTTTACCCAGTTGATCTAAATCTGTAATTGAAACCGGCATATCAACATGCTGATCTAAGTAATGCCACACTTCCCCCAATTCATATTGAGAAGTACCACGCCCTCCCACCAACAATACCTTGGGCAGGGCAATATTGAGCATTTTACGGCTACCTAAATCAATACCTTGACGGGTTAACCCAGATGTAACCGAATGAATAGGAATATCCAGCCCCGTACTTTGCTCACCAAGGATATCTAACAAGTTTTCAGGTTGTTCTAGAGCAATAGGCACAATCACCGCACCGGCCGAAAAGCTCATACCACCTTGAGAGGTTTGGGCAAAAAAAGCTTCTCCTGCAAGTTTCACTTTTACCTTATTGGTCAATAAACGCTGTAAAAGTTTAGGTGCTTGATAATCTTGCCAAGAAAAAGCGTAAGCGTAAGCGCTAGGTAATAATTCAGGGTTAACAGTTGTGGACGTTTTAACCGGCTGTTTATCAAGTTTTGGTTGCCGCTCAACTGCTTGATACTGAATATTAAACGCTAGAGGTAAATTCCAGTTCGACACGTCATAAAAGGTGTTGTCATCAAATGATTTACGGGTTGAGAAAAGAGATTTTATCAGTCGATACTGAGGCTGGTCGAGTGGCACAAACATACTGTTTACTGTATTGAAGGTTTGTCCATCTACTTTTACATCCTTGCTTAAAGGAAAATATTGAATCTGATGTGCTGACAATATCTCTAGCATTTTTGAGAAGCGGGTTTGGTCAAATTTCTCATTCAAAATATATCCGGCTAAATCATCATCTTTGACTAAATCTTTGGTTTGCTCAGCAAAATCCACTTGATAATCAAGAATGGCTTGTTTATTGGCTAAAGCACCAGCAAAAGTCGAAAGAGAAGTTGTTACTTGATTTTGAATGGTATCGGAAAACTTCAACGTGCCATGATCAGAGTCTTGCAGATGCCCTCTGCTGCTGGCTTGTTCAAACAAAATGCCAATACTGCCGTGTGCATCAGGGTAAGTTGAACCTTTGCCATAATAGAAATCGTCAAAACTCTCTTGAGTAAAATATAGCTGCTTATTTTTGTCTAACGCTGCAGCATGAAAATCTGCCAGTGCGGCAGTCAACTCAACATTTTTTAATGGTGTCCAAGGGTTTTTTCTAGAAGAAATACCAGGTTGGAAGAAGTAGGTGCTGTTAGTGCCCATTTCATGGAAGTCGGTTAATACGTGCGGACGCCATTGATGGAATTGATTGATCCGTGCCCGTGACTCTGGATGAGTCAGTAACAACCAATCGCGATTTAAGTCAAACCAATAATGGTTGGTTCGTCCTGAAGGCCAAGCCTGCTTGTGCTCACGGTGATTAGGATCAGATACCAGATTTTTACTTTTATGCATATTGGCCCACTGTGCGAACCGCGATAGGCCATCAGGGTTTGCGCTTGGATCGAGCAATATAATATTGTCTTTAAGCAATTGATTGATTAATTCACTTTCACCAGCAGCGAGATAATAAGCAATCAAAAGTGCAGCATTCGAACCTGATGGTTCGTCACCATGTACGCTGTAGCCCATCCAAATAATGAGTGGGTCATTTTTGTCAGTAGATTGACCTAAGTTTTGAATATGTCTGGCTTGGATTGTATCTAAGTTTCGCTGATTTTCAGCTGAGCTGAATGCCAATAAATAAAGAGGGCGATTTTCGTGAGTACGACCTGTTTCAACTAAGCTGACGCGGTCTGACTGTGAAGCCAACACTTGCATATAGTTAGCTATTTGATCATGCCGCACATGCCATTTACCTACTGACGCTCCCAATGCTTGAGTGGGGGTAGTAATACCGACTTTATATTGAGTGTCTGCTGGTAAATAGGCGGTATCGACAACAGCTACAGCTTGTACACTCATCAACAACAAACAAAAAACAAACATTCTAAACACCCAATCCATAAAAATCAGTCCCAGCAGTCAATATTTATAAAAATAGTCGCACGTTTTAGTCAAAATTAACATAAGGAAAAACGATTACTTGAGTGTTTTAGTCAAGTAATTTTGTTATTATCTCAACAGGTACATTTTACAGGTAGATAGCCCATGATTAACATTTCAGAAACAGCGCAAGCGCATTTCTGTAAGCTACTAGCAAACCAAGAGCCTGATACTAATATCAGAGTGTTTGTGGTTAGCCCCGGCACACCCAGTGCAGAATGTGGCGTATCTTACTGTCCACCAGATGCGATAGAAGGATCAGACACTGTACTGGAATTTAATGGTTTTGATGCGGTCGTTGATTTAGAAAGCGCGCCTTTCCTTGAAGAAGCTGAAATTGATTTTGTTACTGACCAAATGGGTTCACAGCTGACCCTTAAAGCACCGAATGCCAAGGCACGTAAGGTCGATAACGACGCACCATTAGCCGAACGCGTGAGTTATATGATTGAGGCAGAAATCAACCCTCAACTTGCTAGCCATGGCGGTAAAGTGACCTTAATCGAAATTACCGAAGAAAAAGAAGCTGTTTTACAATTTGGCGGCGGTTGTAATGGCTGTGCACAAGTGGATGTCACCTTAAAAGACGGCATCGAAAAACAAATGTTAGAGCAGTTTGTTGGCGAATTAACTGCGGTTAAAGATGCGACTGATCATCAAGCAGGTGAACACTCTTACTACTAGGCTCACCACCGAATAATACCAATCCATCCTAACAAGGATATAATCATTAACTGGTTACAGCGTTTAGCTAACGACCCAAGTAAAAGCTGGGCTTTTTTCAAGCGTGGTCTAGGCATATTTTGCTTAGGCGCAGTAGCCGTATTGATAGGCGCAAAATACGCGCCTATCATTCAAGTTCCTGGTCTGGTTTTATTGGTAGTGGGAAGCTTATATTCCATTAGAGGCTACCTAGGCATTCTGACGCACCGCATGATCGCAAGCTTTAAACCGCCACCTTCCCAGTCCGGCAAAGATAAATAAAATAACTTCCTAAGCTTATTCCTCTAGACAGTAAAAAAAGTAACATAGCCATCCACAAACCTTGGTTTGCATAAGCTGAAAACAGCCAAAAAGCGGGAAAGTAAACTGCCAACCCACACAACAACATACTATTTCGCATGGCTTTTGCACGTGTTAAACCCACAAATACTCCATCAAAAAAGAAGCACCAATGCGCGATTAAGGGCAAACAATATACAAATATTAAGTAATCGTTCATTTCTAATTGAAGCGCGGGTTGATCTGTTATTGTAGAAATAATATCAGTACCCCATACAACAAAAACCAGCGAGTAAAACACAGCAACAACCGTCGACCACACCAATCCGTGTAAAGTAACCTGGATGATGCCGTTGGTATCTTTTTGTCCTTTTTGTTCACCCACCAATGCTTCTGCTGCATAAGCAACCCCGTCTAAACCAAGGGCAATTAAGGTGAAAAACTGCATCAAAATGGCGTTGATTGCCGCTGACGTAGAACCAAAACCTACGCCCTTAAAAATAAGAAAGGCGATACAGGCTTGCAAGATGAGGTTTCGAAAAAACGTGTTGCCGTTTAGGGATAACAGAGGTCGTAAATAGACAGTTGAGAACCATTTTTTTTGCATTATTGGCTTACCAATAATGTTTAACGCCACAATCATGCTCACTACTACAATAAAATATTCAGCTATGACACTGGCCAAAGCCACGCCGAATACTTCTAGCCCTAAGCCAAATACGAACCAAAGATTGAGCGCTAGGTTTAATAGGTTTGCCAGCACCTGAATAAGCAATACCTGTTTGGCTTTTTGCTGGCCTATCAGCCAACCTATTAAGGCTAGATTAACTATCGCAGCAGGTGCGCCCCAAATGCGTGTGGAGAAATACTCAGATATAACCTCTTCAATAACGGGGGTAGCATTGGCAAAGTACAAACCTAAAGCTAAAATGCCATCTTGTATTAACAATAAAAAGCAGCCCAGTAAAAAGCTAATCAATAACCCTTGAAACAAACTTTGATTGAGCTGATCCTTATCTTTACTACCTTTTGCTTGAGCGCTGAGACCTGTGCTGGTCATTCTTAAAAAGCCACATAACCAATACAGTTGCGTGATAATCAGTGCGGCTACTGACGCACCAGCAAGAAAATACGTGCCCTGCATATGCCCTAACACAGCGGTGTCGACCAGTCCCATCAAGGGAGTCGCGACATTACTTAAGATCATAGGTATCGCAATAACAATAATTTTTTGATGCAGACTAATCTGAAACAAATTAGATAGGGTATTATGGTTAGTCATTTAATTATCATTATTGAAAGGAAAGACATGAGAAAGGCTTGGTGTATTATTTTGCTGACCATAACATGTGCGATATTAAGCATAAACATTTGGGCAAAAGACAATGCTGTCATATTGTTATATCACCATGTAAGTAATAGCACTCCTAAGGTGACTTCAGTCTCACCTGATACCTTTCGCCAACATATGCAATATTTGGCGGATAACCATAAGGTATTACCTCTTCAGCAAGTTATTCAAGCCCTACAAAACAACCGGCCTTTGCCCGAAAAGACAGTAGTCATCACCTTTGATGACGGTTATAACAACATCTATGACAATGCACACCCTATTCTTAAAGAATTTGCATTTCCGTATACCGTTTTTGTAAACCCTCCTCTTATTGGTAAGGTGAATTACCAACTTAACTGGCAACAAGTGAAACTTATGGCGGCGGAAAATGCCAGTTTTGCCAATCATGGAAAACAACATAACCACTTGCTTAGTAAAAATGCCGAGGGATCACAACAAGATTGGCTTAGGCATACCATGCAAGATATTAACGATGCCGAAAAAATGCTGGAGCAGAATATTGGCTACAGCCTTAAGTATTTTGCTTATCCATACGGAGAATTTGATAAACAATTAAAAGCACGGCTAAGCGAACAAGGTTACATTGGATTTGCCCAGCATAGTGGTGCTATAGCGTCATACAGTGACTTTTCTGCCTTACCACGTTACCCCGCTGCTGGGGTGTACAGTAATATCGAGACTTTGAAGGTCAAATTAAATAGCTTGGCGATGCCAGTTACCGCTGTTTTTCCGGATGATCCAAAGATTGAGTTACCGGTTCAAAATGAAAATCTGACATTTAATGTAAAAATTGAAGACTTAGCACCGCAACAAATCAACTGCTTTCAAAATGGTCAGGTACTTAACAAGTCGCTTAAAGGAAATGCTATTTCAGTGGATTTAGAGCCCATTAGTCAACCCGGCAGGCATAGAGTGAATTGCACTGCGCCTAGCATAAGCGAAAAAGGTAGATACTACTGGTTTTCACAACCCTTTTTTATGCCAACAGCTGAAGGGAAATGGTTAGACTAAGACTTTACTCAGATGGAAATGCGAGCCAATGCCTAAGGTTTGCATTCTTGGGCTAACAGCTGATTCGTTTTTCTTTACAAACCCGTGTCCTAGATAAAAATCTATTGCTTGTGAATTTTTACTTTCAACATCAAGGCATAGGACAGATCTATCAAAGGCTAGTGCTTGTTTGTGCATAACGTCTAATAGGGTACTTCCAACACCTTTCCTTTGATGCTCTGCAAGCACAGCAAAATGTCCAATACACCATTCATTATTTTTAGGTTGGGGAATACAATCTTGCAAAGCTTGGCTAGCCTGCACTACAGATAATGCATGGGCAATACCGTAAAAACCAGTTAGATTGATCAAAGTAGCTTGGTGGAAAGAATCTGGCAGATCACTATGCCACGAGCTTAAACAACCGACGACTTGATTGTCGATCTCGGCCACCCAATGATTGTCATATCCATATTGACCATCTGCAGTTAAAAGACTCGAATGCAGAAAATTTAACGCCGACAACTCTTGATTAATATCAAAAGTCGCGGCTAGTGCAACAGGCGCGGAAGAAAAAATCAATTGCGCTAATGTGCGTGCATCGTCCTGATTAGCTTGCCTGTTGTTCATTTTGTTGTGATTTATTTGGAGATAATTGCCGGCATATCGGCCAGTATCTTTTGCCCTTCACTAATCGGCAATTTACCTACAACAAATTCTGGCTTAAAGCGCCCTACTACTTGAGCCTTTGGATTTATTACCACCACGGACGAACTGTGATCTACCAAATAGTTAGGGTTATCGGTGCTTTCAGACATGGAATACATCATGCCCATAGCTCTGACTAGAGGAAATAACTGAGAATGTTCTCCACTTACGGCCATAAAGTCGGGATGGAAAAAATTGATATATTCGTTCAATCGTTCTGGTGTATCACGTTTAGGATCAACAGACAGCAGCACTATTTGAATAGGAAAATCCGAGGGTATCTTTTGTAATTCAGGATAAATACCTTTTAGCTCTGCCAAGGTAGTCGGGCAAATATCGGGACAATATGTATAACCAACAAAAACCAGACTCCAATGCCCTATAAAATTCGCTGCTGTAAACGCTTGTTTATTATGATCCACTAACTGAAAATCTGGCAGCGCTCTAACCTGAGGATACAGACTCACATGTTGTGTTTTGTTGTCGCCGCCGGGCGGAGCGATGTAGATTGCCACCACGACCCCAATAACGAGTGCAATAAATGCAATCAGACCTGCTTGTAATTTACTCATACCTAAAACCGCACATAATGATCAACCAAAAGCACTACAAACAGCACCATTAGATGAATAATCGAAAATTTAAAGGTTTGCATAGCGGTTTGTTCGGTAGCGGTAAATTTCAATTTCCATGCGTAATATAGAAAGCCAGCATTTAGCAACGTGGAACCAATAAGGTATATCAGTCCAGACATACCAATTAAATAAGGCAGCAAACACACCACACAGAGTAAAACCGTATACAACAGAACTGAAGTTTTGGTAAATTCAATACCGTGGGTTACAGGCAACATAGGCACTTGTGCTCTGGCATAGTCTTTTTCACGATGAATGGCTAGCGCCCAAAAATGTGGCGGTGTCCAAGTAAATACAATCAATACCAACAACAACGCATGAGCGTGAATTTCCCCTGTTACCGCTGTCCAGCCTAATAGTGGAGGGATAGCCCCTGCCAAACCCCCAATAACAATGTTTTGTGGGGTAGCTCGTTTTAAATACATGGTGTATACCACCGCATATCCCAATAACCCGGCTAGGGTTAACACTGCCGTTAAACGATTGACCCATAGTTCGAGGATCACATAACCAACCACAGTTAATACTGCGGCAAAAATTAATGCATTTTGCGGGGTCACTTTGCCTTTCGCTACTGGACGATTAAATGTGCGTGCCATTTTGCCGTCTATTTTTCTATCAACAACATGATTCACTACTGCAGCGGCAGATGACAAAAATCCAATACCTGTTAATCCTGCAATAAGGATCTGCCAACTGATCCAGCTATCACTAGCTAAACACATGCCAACCAATGCGGTTAACAATAGTAATAACACTACTTTGGGTTTGGTTAATTCATAATAATCTTGGCAAGTAGTCCATAAATTAAATTGAATGTTTTGTTGCTCTGCGGCCACGACCTTACTCACTTTGTTCTCCTAAGTTTTGCGATACAACGTGTAACTAATGGTGACTAACACCAACATCAGACACGCGGCTACAATGTTATGCATCACCGCAACAACAATAGGTAAACTGTACACTACATTGCTTACGCCTAAAATAACTTGAATGCCCAAAACCAATACCATTAAGGCAGATAATTTTTTAATTAAATTTGAGTTGGCTGCAGCATATAACCTAATACCTAACCAGCATAAATACAAAAAGGTAATCAACCCACCTATTCTGTGAACAATATGCATAGTCATACGCTCATTATAGTCATGCACACCAAACTCATAATTTTCTGCTTCTGGAATACTAAAAGCACCAGCAAAGTCTAAACGTTCGTACCAGGCACCTTCACAAATAGGCAATTCGGTACAGGCTAGTGCAGCGTAGTTAGCCGACGTCCAGCCACCTAAGGCGATTTGGGCTGTCAAAATAATCATGCCTAAAATGGTATATTTGCCAAACCGACGCATCCCTGCATCACCGCCAGGAATACGGTAATGGATCAATCTTAAATACAATAAAAGCAAACCAGATAAAACAGTGAAACCACCTAATAAGTGCCCCATCACCACGGTAGGTAATAAATTGAGGGTCACAGTCCACATGCCCAGTGCACCCTGAAAACAGACTAAAAGCACCAGAAAAAGCGGCAGCTTTACTGGCTTGTTATAAGCTTTACTGAATAGGCTATTAATAAAAATCACCAATATCAAAAAACCTAACGCACTGGCGAAATAACGGTGGATCATCTCGTTCCATGCTTTGTGCTCTACAAATGGACGTTCAGGAAAAGCTAGTTGTGCGATTTCGATATTTTCAGTGGTTTTAGAAAAGCTGAGATAACCATAACAACCCGGCCAATCAGGACATCCCAAGCCGGCATCAGTCAAGCGAGTGTATGCGCCAAGCACTATTACCACCATAGTTAAGAGAATGCTTAACAACACCAGCTTCTTCATTTAAGTATCCTCTAGCCGATACGCGACAGTTTAAGTACTTTGCGCATATCCGACAAAATATCACGACTATGTAGTATCGCCTGCTCTTTATTGATTTGTAATGGGTAACGCAAAATCACGTTATCGAGTGTATCAGCAACAAAAATACCATCTGTACTTTCATCTTTAAACACTTGTTGTAGACTCTTTAAGTTGGTATTTAACAAACGAATGTTCAGTTTTTCTTTGAGTTGCGCAAGCTGAGCGAGATTGCTCTTTTCATGAGTAATAACCACCACTTCAGCTCGATCACCGCCTTTACCTAACGCACTGCGCACTTGAGCGATGCTGTATAATGCATTTTCACACTCAACCGCACAGATTTCTGGCAAGACATAGAGTAACTTCCACTTAGGTTGTTGCTCGGTGGTTTGTAACACACTCATATCAACTGGAGGGGAAAGCAGCTCTCCCTTGTTAGTCGCGGCCTGATTGAGCCAATCATTATCTAATGCCAGCTTAGCCAGTAGTACAGGAAGTATAAAAACCGAAGCTAACAACAACATCATAATTTTATTGTTTTTTTTAGTGGTACTCACTTATTGTTCCTTTTTAACTTATTTCTCTGGGCGATAACAAATACGACTAACGCAGCAATTGCCAGCAAAAACCATTGTACGGCATAGGCTAGGTGTTTTTCTGGCGCCATGACCACGGGTTGCCAATTTCTTACGAAAGTTGAAATTTCTTGCGCATTTAATAACACTACAAAAGGTAATACCTCTTGGTTATAGTGTTGCTGAATAACGTTAAGATCTGTTTGCTGTAAAACCTTTGGCCAATTACCATCGACCAGAGCTGTTTCTTTTATCATGGCATTATTCAGCGGTGAGGATATGACTCCCGCATAACGCGCTTTTTCAGCATCAATCTGGATATTGGGCAAAATGTCTCGGCTATTGGTTGCTGCTACCCAACCAAAGTTGGCAATCACTGTGCCTGAATATGTTTGCATAGGCACTAATACTTGATAACCCACCCGCCCTTTATCGATCTTATTATCCAATAAAAAATAACGTTCTGCATCCGCGACGCCTTCAAAACTAACTGGCATATCCAGCATCTCGTCTATATTGTTGCGTAACACTTGTTGCAAATCGACTTGAACCGTTTTGGCAGCAAGCTCTACAGCTAACAACCGAGCCGTTTTTTGTTCAGCCCGTTGCAATTGCCAATTACCCAAAGCAAACATAATGACAACACACAAAAAAGTAATTAAGGTAGCAACAAATGGTAAACGTGATAAAAAAGTCCACATAACAGCTCAAAATATCTTTAGGAGTAAATAGATGTTAATCAAAATACTTGTTGGCGGGTTACTATTATTTATGGTGTTCAATTTATTTAAAGCCATGATGATTATGCTCAAAGACGATCCAGATAGTCCACCCATGAGTAAATTTATTGGTCGAAGGGTAATGGTATCGGCTATTATGGTTGGCCTTATATTGCTTGCTATAGCGACGGGGCTCATCACACCGAATCCAACGCCACACTAACGAATGTTTAGAGCCACTGGTATCCAGCGGCTCTTCACACTAATTAGTCATTTTGCTAAAAGATATAAACAACAGCAAATAATATTACCCAAACTACATCAACAAAATGCCAATACCAACTAGCAGCCATAAAGGCAAAATGATTATCAGGCGTAAAATGCCCCTTCATAACTCTGAGGAACATAATAAATAAAATTATCCCACCAAGCGTAACGTGGAAGCCATGAAATCCGGTCAATAAAAAGAAAGTATTACCATAAATGCCAGACTGTAAGGTCAAGTTCATTTCTGTGTATGCAACAATATACTCTTCAACCTGCATCACCATAAAAATGGCGCCAAGCAATACAGTTAAACCAAGCATCCATTTAAGTCTACTGCGGTTGTTTTGTTCAAGGGCAACATGTGCAAAGTGGCAAGTAACCGAAGAAGTAAGCAGTATTAACGTATTAATCAAAGGTAGACCAGTCCATGGCATTGCTTCTGTTGTGGTTCCATCTGGAGTCACAACCAAAGGCCAGATAGCTTCGAACGCAGGCCATAATATTTCGCCTGTCATTTCGTTATTTGACGCACCACCTAACCAAGGCACCGAAATAAATCTGGCGTAAAACAAAGCGCCAAAAAACGCTCCGAAGAACATAATTTCAGAAAAAATAAACCATGCCATACCTTGACGATACGAGCGACCCAACTGAGCACTATACATACCACTCATGGACTCATGTATTTGATTTCTAAACCAACCAAACAACATCATTATCAACATTAAAAGTCCTGCGCCTAAAATATAAGCGCCGTAGCCCTCTTTATCCCGAGTACTTTCAATCACAAAATTGCCAGCCCCAACAGCTATTAAAAATAATGCCACAGCCCCCATAAAGGGCCATGGGCTTTCTGCGGGAACATAGTACTTTTCGTATTCTTTTTCTGACATTGTGTTCTCCTTTACCCTCAATTCATTGCCACAACATCTTTTGATGCAGTGACGTTATAAAGAGTATATTGCACAGTAAAATAAGTGATTTTTTCTGGGAGTTGTGGGTCAACATAAAATTGCATAGGCATCAACACCTCTTCTCCTGCTTTTAACGTTTGTTGTTCGAAACAAAAACATTCTGTTTTATTCATATATATAGCCGCAGGCCCCGGTGATACGGATGGCACTGCCTGACCGACAATATCGGTTGTGGTGGGATTTCTTACATAAAAGTTAACTTGACTGAGTTGCCCAGGATGCACTTTGACCCGTTTAGTTTCAGCCCTAAATTCCCATGGCATACCGGTGTTAATGCGCGTAATAAAATCCACAGTGATCAAACGACTCTCATCAATTTCCACCACTTCATAGACCGCGGCAGTGTCTGATGTTTTGCCATTGATACCCAATACATCACAAAGCACGTCATAAATAGGCACCAACGCAAAACCAAAACCAAACATACCAATGACAATAGCCGCTAATTTCAGCACCAATTTATTGTTTTTTGCTTGATTCTGTTGAGCGCTCATAAGTATCAATTCCTATTAGATTATTTTACAACAGGCGGTGTTTCAAAGGTGTGATAGGGCGCTGGAGAGGGGATTTCCCACTCTAAACCTTCAGCTCCTTCCCACACTTGGTCTGACACTGGCTCACCTTGTTTTTTACAGGCTTTGATGATTAAGACCAAGAAAATAAGTTGAGATAAACCAAATGCAAAACCACCAATACTGATCCACTTGTTAAAATCCGCAAACTGCAATGCATAGTCTGGAATACGTCTAGGCATACCAGCCAAACCGACAAAATGCATAGGGAAAAACAACACGTTAACAGATACCAATGAACACCAGAAATGCCACTTAGCTAAGCCAATATGGAACATTTTTCCGGTCCACTTAGGTAACCAATAATACACCGCTGCCATTATCGAGAAAATAGCGCCTGTGACTAACACATAATGAAAATGCGCCACCACGAAGTAAGTATCATGATATTGGAAATCCACTGGCACTATAGCCAACATCAAACCAGACAATCCACCAATGGTGAACAACACAACAAAAGCTAAGGAAAATAACATAGGCACTTCAAAGGTCATTGAACCACGCCACATAGTGGCCACCCAGTTAAATACCTTCACACCAGTAGGTACAGATATCAGCATTGTCGCAAACATAAAGAACAATTCTGCCGCTACCGGCATACCCGTTGTGAACATATGATGTGCCCACACAATAAACGATAATAAGGCTATAGAAGCTGTGGCATATACCATGGATGCATACCCAAACAACGGTTTGCGGGCAAAGGTTGGAATGATTTGAGAGATAATACCAAAAGCCGGCAGTATCATAATGTACACCTCTGGATGACCAAAGAACCAGAAGATATGCTGGAACATCACAGGATCACCACCACCAGCGGCGTCAAAGAAACTGGTGCCAAAGAATGCGTCGGTCAGTACCATAGTTATCACACCAGCTAGTACAGGCATAACAGCAATCAACAAGAACGCGGTAATTAACCATGTCCAGACAAACAGCGGCATTTTCATCCAAGTCATACCCGGTGCGCGCATATTGAAAATAGTCACAATGACGTTAATCGCGCCCATGATGGATGAAGCCCCCATAATATGCACAGAAAACACGAACAATGCAGTACTATTACTGCTGTAGGTCGTAGAAAGGGGAGCGTAAAATGTCCAACCAAAAGCAGGACCGCCACCTTCCATAAACAAAGAGCCGAGTAAAATTAGAAAAGCAAAAGGTAAAATCCAAAAGCTCCAGTTATTCATTCTAGGTAGAGCCATATCTGGCGCACCTATCATCATTGGTATTAACCAGTTGGCTAAGCCCGTAAAGGCAGGCATAACTGCACCAAATACCATTATGAGGCCATGCACTGTAGTCATTTGATTAAAGAAGTGAGGATCTATTATTTGTAATCCGGGTTGAAATAATTCAGCACGGATCACCATAGCCATTGCGCCACCAACCAAAAACATGATGAAAGCAAACCACAAATATAATGTGCCTATATCTTTATGGTTAGTGGTATAAAGCCAACGTTTAATCCCTGGTGGAATATGATGTTCGTGGTGATCATCATGATGAGTATCGGTAGTAATTGCTGTCATGGTCACCTTCTCCTATTGTCCGTTCATTGCTGCATTTATGTCTTTGGCTTGTACCAAGTCGCCAGTGTTGTTACCCCAAGCATTACGCTCATAAGTCACCACAGCGGCTATTTCAGACATTGTTAGTTGTTTTGCATAGGCTTGCATAGAGGTGCCCGCAACGCCGTTTATCATTATGTCAATATGTTTAGGTTGATCCGACACGGCGATTTGATTGCCTTTTAAAGCGGGGAAAACACCCGGTAACCCTTCGCCATTTGGCATATGACAAGCTGCGCAATTTGCGTTATAAACCTTTTCGCCCATCGACATGGATTCAGCCATTGTCATATTCATGGCTAACAGCCGTTGTTGTTCTTCTTTTGCTTGCTGCTGAATAGCTTGTTGTTCTAAAATCCACTTATCATACTCAGCGGGCTCTTTGGCAATCACCACTACAGGCATAAAACCATGGTCTTTGCCACAAAGCTCAGCACATTGGCCTCTATAAATACCAGGTTCATTGACCATAGCCCATGCATCATTAATAAATCCGGGATTGGCATCTTGTTTGACCGCAAAATCTGGCACCCACCATGAATGGATAACATCATCTGACGTAACTAGAAAACGTACTTTTTGGCCTGTAGGGATCACCAAAGGACGGTCTACTTCCAGTAAATAATTCACCCCTTTTTCAAGCTTTCCGGAAATTTGCTCTGGCTGAGTTGCCATTCTAGAGAAGAATTCAATGTCATTATCCATATATTTATAATGCCATTTCCACTGTGATCCAGTCACCAAAACGGTTACATCAGGCTCACTGGCATCTTCCATATCGATCAGTAAATTCATTGCTGGAACAGCCATAACAATCAAAATAATAAAAGGGATCACTGTCCAAGCTATTTCAACTGTCACATTATCATGAAAGTTAGCAGGCTTTGCACCTCGAGATTTCCTATGGAAATACATAGAGATAAACATGGTGATAAAAACACCCGCGCCTATCACCACACAGATAATAAGCATTAACATATGCATGTCATACACATCAGCACTGATGTCTGTCACGCCCCTAGTCAAATTTAGTTGGTATTGCTCAATTTTATCTTTCGTTTCTGCAAACACCGGCGCTGTCATCAATGCAGATAGCATAGTTCCAACCTTGAACAAAATTCTCTTCACATGGCACCTCATATACGTCAAACGTACTTTTTATTTTTCACTGAAACACAAGCCTCAAGACAGCAACAACTGCTATTTGAGTTAATTTATTGTTATTTTTTCAACTGGGATGTTAAGGGTCGCTCATTTAATAGTGACTAGTCTAGCTTTTTTATTTAACTTACAACCAACTGACTATTTTTTAAACACTTTAATGGGTTTATTTTTCATATACCGGCGACATATAAAAATAAACCCATTAAATCCGACATTCCGCAGCATTTTAGGAATATATTCGCTGATAATTTATACCTAAAATTTTAATTATGACGGATTGCCTGTCTTTGATATAGCTAAATCAATATAATATGGCATAATGCACTAATGACATATAGCATCGATTTCCGCCAACACGTTTTGGCTTATAAAGAAAAATATAAACTCACATTTGAAAAAACGAGTGAGCACTT
>QIJM01000194.1 GCA_003232445.1 Paraglaciecola arctica | reverse complement strand
AATGTGTTTTTCAAAATCATGCCAGCTCAGAGACTAATGGTTGATGCTGTAGCGAATAAAACAGAGATTGATCCTAGTTGGGGACTGGGTGCCAAGCTACGTTCGGTGCACAACAACTACCTTACCCTGCCCTTGCTATTTATTATGATCAGCCATCATTACCCTATGACCTATCAACATAATAACGCTTGGCTAGTATTGATGGCAATTGGTCTAGTCTCAGCGTGGATACGTCATTACTTCAACCTAAAACATACCGGCATATCTCGCCCTTCTATACTAATAACGGGCGCCATTGGCATGATAGTGATTGCAGGCTGGGTATCCATGCCTGTCGCGCCTAAAACAGAACCATCAGCCACTGAAACACAGGCACCTGTTATTGAACTCAATGCGCAGCAAAAGGTAGTATTTGATGTGATGCAAACTCATTGTGCAAATTGTCACTCAGCACAACCCACAGATAAAATGTTTGTCATCGCACCTTTAGGTTTAATGTTTGATACATGGCCACAAATAGAACAACGGGCTTCAGTGATCCATAGGCGTACCGTGGTAACCAAAGATATGCCAATGATCAACAAAACTGGGATGACCGAAGATGAAAGGCAAATTATTGGAAACTGGTTTGAGAGTTTATCGCCAGAGTAATGATATTTTTGGGATACACAACTCACCGTCAATTGTGGCAATGGTAATGTGTTGCTCATTGTTTAATAAGACCTGCCCAGCACTGTAATCGTGTTGATAACCTTTTCCATTTGCAGATGTTATTACGCAGGCTTTCCCTGCAATATTGGCATAAGTGCCTAAACTGCCAAAGGCACGTAATGTGGTTAAAAGCTGAGCAGTTGATTGTTGCCAATCAAGAGTTTGTTGTTCCTGTGTAATCGAAGGCCAATAACTGCCCTCACTTTGTGCTTGGCTATTTTGGTAGTAACCATCAAGATCAGATAACAAGGTGAATAATAAGTCAGGAGTTTGCTGGAAGATTTTACCGCTCAAACTATCAAAGGTTTCATCTTCATCCAGCGAGATTGGTTTTTGCAGTAGAATATCGCCAGCATCGAATTTATTATTGAGTTTATGTAAGGTGATCCCAGCGTAAATTGATTGTTTTAAAATCAGCTGGGGCAAAGGTGTCATACCTCGCCCTTCTGGTAATAATGTTGGATGCACATTAATGGCATATTCTAAGTCAGCTGGAATAGGTATCCTGAAAGGGTATTCAGCACTAAAAAACAACTCTACACCCTGTTCAAGTAAAGTTTGCATCTCGGCTAAGATTGGCTTTCCAAAACATAACTCAACGTTGTTTTTAGATGCGAACTGAATCACTTTGTTTGAAAACGGGCTACTTTCACCGGTATAAATCACAGTAAGTTCATGTCCCTGTTTCAAAAATACTTCTAGACATGGAAATAAAGGATCATAACCAAAATATGCGATTTTCATTGCAACAAACCTCTCTCCAAACCTAAGGACACTAAATTAAATAGTAATATTAACAGTCAATCTCCCACGAGGCACGAGGCTCTGACTTTAAATAATCCACTAAAATTGAATAATTAATACATATGATGATAATTATCTGTTTTAATTACTAAAACTCAATTAGGTTAAGCTTTTATGTTTGGCATTTTCAAACCTGCTCCACATCTTCCATCACAACCACAAGACCAAGTTGACAAAGATTATAAACACCTGCGCTGGCAAGTATTTATTGGTATTTTTGTAGGTTATGCGGGTTATTATTTGGTGCGTAAAAACTTCTCACTAGCCATGCCGTTTTTAATTGAAGAGCAAGGTTTTAGCAAAGGTGAGCTAGGTATAGCGCTATCAGCCGTTTCTATAGCCTACGGTTTAAGTAAATTTTTAATGGGCAGTGTATCCGACCGCAGTAACCCACGCTTTTTTATGATGACCGGACTACTGATCTCCGCAGGCGTGATGTTTATATTTGGGTTTACCTCTTGGGCCACTCAAAGTATCGGGGCAATTTTTATCTTGTTGTTTTTAAACGGTTGGGCTCAAGGCATGGGCTGGCCCGCTTGCGGCCGCACTATGGTGCATTGGTTTTCAGGTAACGAACGGGGTAAAACAGTTTCTTTTTGGAATATTGCGCATAACATCGGTGGCGGCTTAATCGGCCCTCTGTCTATATTAGGTATGGCTTGGTTTAATGAATGGCACAGCATTTTTTATGTACCAGCCTTTGCTGCGTCTTTAATAGCAGTGTTTATCTTTTTTACCCTGCGGGATACGCCACAGTCGTGCGGATTACCCCCCATCGAAGCACACCGCAACGATTACCCAAAAGATTATGATGAAGCACATGAACAAGAATTTAGCACTAAAGAAATATTCCTAAAGTATGTCCTTAATAACAAATTACTTTGGTTTATCGCTGCGGCGAATGCATTTGTCTACCTTATCCGTTACGGTGTTTTAGATTGGGCACCCACCTACCTATATGAAGTAAAAGACTTTTCGTTTAACAAAAGCTCGTGGGCCTATTTCTTATACGAATGGGCTGGCATTCCCGGTACTTTGTTATGTGGTTATATCAGCGACGCTTGGTTTAAAGGCCGCCGTGCTCCTCCCGCCATTTTATATATGGTGTTGGTGTTGGTCGCTGTTTTGGTTTATTGGTTTAATCCACCTGGTAACCCTACTGTAGATATTCTTGCGCTTATGGCGATTGGTTTTTTAATCTACGGCCCCGTGATGTTGATTGGCTTATTTGCCTTAGAATTAGTCCCTAAAAAAGCCGCAGGAACAGCCGCAGGGTTAACCGGTTTATTTGGTTATTTAGGGGGTGCAGTAGTGGCCAACATTGCACTAGGTTATACAGTAGATCACTTCGGCTGGGACGGCGGCTTTATATTATTAGTGGGTGGCGGTGTTTGCGCAATCATACTGATAGCTATGACCTTAAAACACGAAGTAGCACATGAGAGTAATCAAGCAGCGGTTAAATGAAAAATCACGCCAATAGTCATCTTATTTTTGATGATGGTTAAAAAATACGGTATGGAGGTAGCCGATATTTTTTGCAATCATTTCCAGCCAGAAATACAAATGGTTCATTTGAAACATTTGACTCGAAATTGTCTCATTACACCAAACTATGCTAATCTATACCTGAGAGTTAAAAAGCGAGTAGGTGATACATGCAAGATATACAACTAAGCAAACCCAAAGAAAGTCAAAACATAGTGATGAAGGCTTATATCAACGCTTATAAAACCCTGGGTATTTCTGATACCCAAGCGGCAAAATTGATTGGTGTTGGGCGCTCGACACTGTTGCGAAAATCAGGCTTTGAAAAAGACTCTAAACAGAACGAATTACAAATATTGTTTATTCGGCTTTACCGCTCTTTATTCGCCTTGTTTGGTGGCGATCTCACTTCCATGAAGCATTGGTTCGAACATAACAATAAACATATTCGCGGTGTGCCCAGAGAGTTATGTTTTACCGTTACAGGCCTAGTGAATACCAACGCTTATTTGGATGCGCTAAGAGGCAAAGCTTGAATGTAAGCAACGTTATTAATAATGCAGGCGGATTAACTACTTATACCAATTCAGTATGCAGAATGGTTGAAACACAAGAATATGCGGCTACCACTTCTTTAGTGGATGATCTTGAAGAACAAGCAATTTTGGAGCAAATTCTAGATGATTTTAAACCTCACTATGCAGACAGCACTCAGGACTTACACTACCTCATATCCACACCTTTTCGTTATCCACCGTTAAAATACGGATCGCGTTTTGGTGCAATTACTGAGCCTAGTTACTTTTACGCCAGTGAAGCTGTTCCGACCTGTTTAGCAGAAGCCGCTTTTTATCGCTTTTACCTGATTGATGGTACACAAACCCCTTTCCCCAAAGTGATTCAGTCAGAACATTCTCTATTTTTTGTTCAAGTATCAAGTACCAACGCTTTGGATCTGACTAAGATCTCAGATGAGGAAACACAAAAACATCTAACCGATCCAGGATCATACTCGTTGACTCAAAAAGTAGGACAAAATGCACGTCAAGGTGGGGCTGATCTGCTGCGTTACTTTTCAGCACGAAGCCAAGAGCAAGGTATCAATGTGGCCATTGATAACCATACAATTATTCAATCCGAAAAACCCGAAGACAAAGTGGAGTATATCTGCCAACTCGACCCACAAACTGGCATATTAAGATTCTCTCAACCTAGAACCTTCCCTGTTATGTTTACAAGGGAGCAATTTTTGGTTGATGGGCAATTGCCGTTGTTAAGCTAGATTGTAATAAACACAAGGGCTAATAATGATAGCGGCATTGAGCAATGGTCAACGTGTTGTCAGTCACTTTATAAACAAGGCGATGTTCTCTATCAATTCGGCGTGACCAGTAGCCAGACCAATTATGTTTTAACGGCTCTGGATCGCCAATTCCGTTAAAGGGCTGTCTTTTGATATCTTTAATCAGAGTATTAATACGTTTAAGTCGCTTTTTATCTGTTTGCTGCCAATACAAATAGTCTTCCCATGCTGTTTCGGCCCAAGATAAAATCACTCCTCGATCAACTCTCTTTCGACAGTGTTTCCTGCTTCAATCTCAGCAATCGCCTGATTTAACCGCTCTGCATTTTTAGGGCTTGCCATTAAATAAGCGGTTGCTTCATAAGCTTGAAAATCTTCCAAACTCATAACAACTGCTGGACGGCCATTCTGTCTGGTTATGATCATAGGTTTATGATCATCGTTAACCTTGTCCAAGGTAGCCGTCAGATTTGTTCTAAAGGCTGAATAACTCATGGTATCCATTTTGTTATACCTATTTAAATTGCGTACTTATTATTGTACATGTACAATAATAAGTACGCAATTAATTTTAAGAATACTAACTATTTATCGAGATGTCATTGTGTTTGCTTATCCAAACAATTCACACAAAACCGATTGCATATCGGTTTTTGCCATGCCAGTATATATCGTTTGAAAAATTAGAAGGCTGTTCTGAATGTTTCTCGGAGAACTTGAAAAACAAGTACTGCAATACTTATGGGCGTCGCCTGATGCCGATGTAAAACAAGTGCATGCTGCTTTGGCCACACAGCGTGAAAGTTCACTCAATACAGTTCAAAGTGCATTAGAGAGACTTTTTAAAAAAGGTTTGTTAACCCGCGATAAAAAAGGTCACGCATATCTATATCGTACAAAAATAGACCGTGAACACCTAATTGCAAAGTTAATCGACAGTGTTGCCGGCGATTTCATTGCACAAGGCGAAAATAGCCTTGTAGCGGCTTTTTCTTCGGTTTCCAATGAATTAAATGAAGCGCAACTTGATCAGCTAGAGCAATTAATTGAAGTTCAGCGACAGCAGTTGCAAAAGAGTAAAAACAGTGTTGATTAGTGATTGGGCTGTCGCTATGAATCTTATAGCAATTGCACTGTTGGGATTTGTTATTGCTGCGTTACTAATGTCTTGTGCATGGCTATTACTTGGTAGGTTTATCCACTTTTTTTCTATAAAATCGCAAAAATCACTCATTTGGGCTTGGGTGGCCGGACCTTGGGTTTTAGGATTAACCACAATGTTATTATTCAGCCCTTTATTTGAAAACACACCTTTGTATAAATGGATTGAAGTGGCAGCACACTGGCATCATTTGTATGTCTTTCAATTGAGCAGTTGGCACGGTGTTTCTGTCATATTATTCATTTTTTTTAGTGTCGCGTTAATCATCATTAAAGGCTGGCAATTGCATCGACAAACTAGCGCTGTACAGATGTTGAATGCCTTCTCTAGTTCTCATCAAAAAAGTTACGGACAGCATAGTGTGGTGGTATTACAAAGCGATGTTCCGACAGCGTTTACTTCAGGGTTATTCAACCCGATATGCTACGTTTCCAGTGGTCTGATAAATAACCTTAGCGACAAAGAGTTAGACATAGTTGTCCAGCATGAACTGGCGCATGCTTGCAATAAAGATCCGTTAAGCAAATTATTCATCGCCTTTTTGTCAGCATACTATCCAAAAAAAATCGCAATTGATCTGAACGCAAAGTATTCGTTGATCACCGAATATTTGGCAGATCAAGCCACGGCAATGCAGCATTCGGCTGAAGACGTTGCCGATACTCTTGTCAAAGTGACTAGGTTACAAAAAGCAATTCCAGCACAGATCCACAGCCCAGCATTGAGTTATTTCGGTACAGACAATATTTCACAACGGGTACAGCAATTGCTCAAGCCAATAAACAGAACCATTCCGTTAATAATACCTGTGAGTTTAATGTTGATATTACTGTGCTTGACTGTTTTAGCAGTTGATGTGACTCACCATCTCGTTGAATCTATATTTACTCATTCTTAAGGACTTCACAATGAAACAAACAAGCGGTTTTTGCCTAAGCATAAAACCGACCAAAGCTCGATTTTCTAGCGCATTTGCTCGTCAGTCTTGCGGCTATATGATAGCAAGTTTATTACTGTTTGCTCAGGGAGCACACTCTCAGGACAGTGAACTGCAGAAAACCTTACAACTTAAAGAAGCAATCAGGCTTACGCTTGCAGAGCATCCCGAAATGGACGTCTTTTTACATCAGCGTTCCGCCTTAAACGCGAAAGTGGAACAGGCGAGTTTACTCCCGAGACCTGTGATTGATCTTACCGTTGAGGATGCTTTAGGAACGGGGGAACACAGTAGTTTTGGCGCTGCACAAAGTACATTGAGTATAGCTTGGCTGCTGGAGCAGAACGTTATAGAAAGCCGAGTTCGAGCAGCAAAAAAAACACTGACACAAGTTGATTTTGAACTAGAAATCAAAGCATTGGATGTGTCCGCACAAACGGCCAAGTTATTCATACAGTCGCTGATTTTCGAGCAAAGGTTGCAACTGGCTAAACTTGCTGAGCAACAAGCAAAAAGTATTTTGGCAGCGATCAATCGCCGTTTGAAGGCAGGAAAAAGCTCAGCGATCGAAAAACTCCTAGCAGAGGCTGAATTGGTGCGCAGAGGTCTTGAGTTAGAAGATCTTGTGCATGAACTTGATGCCAGCCGCTACCAGTTAGTGGCTCAATGGGGTGGAAATGCCAATAACTATTCACTCAATGGCGATCTACTGATGCTGCCAGTGATAGACAATCTACAAACACAGTTAGAGAAACTTAATCAGCATCCCGCTTTATTAGCATTTGCAAATCAGCAGCGAATTGCACAATCAGAAATAGAGCTTGCTCGCATAGAAGCGCGACCAAAATGGCAGGTTACGGCTGGGATCAGGCGCTATGAAACGACTGATGACTTTGGATTGGTCGCGGGTATTTCAATCCCTTGGGGAAGTGATAACCGCAGCCTTGGTAACGTACCCATCATCAAAGCTAAACAGGCGAAATTTCAAAGCCAAGCAATAGCGCTATCACGAAAACTCAATACCCAGCTTTTTGTACTGTTGCAAAACATAAATCATAGCAAACATGTGATTGATACCCTGACTGACAAGGTGATCCCTTTGTTGGAACAAGCGTCAGAAGAATCGAGCAAGGCATATGGCATCGGCAGAATAGGCTATTTGCAGTGGACGACAGTAAGGCAAGAACTGCTAAGTACTCAGGCACAGTTGCTTGATGCCTACCAAGCTATTCATCTTCAACACATCGAAATTCAGCGCCTGACGGGTGTATCTCTATCAAATTAAGTGAGAAAAAAATGAACAAACCAACGATTATTTTTGTGTTGTTATGCCTGTTAGGGATGGCTTTTATTGTGCCACCTAACTTTGTATTCGCCGCATCCGCACCCGCAGCAGAAGAGGCGGAGCCGGAGAAAGGACCACATCGAGGAAGAATGTTGCGTGACGGAGACTTTGCTATTGAGTTAGCTATTTTCGAAACGGGTGTACCACCTGAATTCCGAGTTTGGATCACCAAAGGAGAAGGCCCAGTATCACCTTCCGATGTTGACTTGAACGTTAAGCTTATACGTTTAGGTGGTGTAGTAGATGACATCAACTTTAGAGCCGAAGGCGACTATTTACGTGGTGATACGGTTATATATGAACCTCATTCTTTTATGGTTTCCATTGAGGCTAATTACCAAGGTAGAAAATATAGTTGGCAGTACGATAATTTCGAAGGACGCACACTTATCGAGGATAAAGTGGCAAAAGCGATGAATATTCAGACTGAAATGGTAGGAGCCGCAACCTTGCAGCAAACGATTAGAGTCTATGGCAAGCTCATATTACCAGCCGATGCTAAACGTAAGATACAAGCGCGCTTTGAAGGCGAAATTAAACAAGTGCATGTTGGCTTGGGAGATACTGTGAACAAAGGTCAATTATTACTGACAATAGAAAGTAATGAGAGTCTAAACTCCTATCAAATAACAGCCCCTATTGCCGGTACTATCAGTCAGCAAATGGCCAACATGGGTGAGCAGACAAACACTCGAAATCTATTAGAAATTACTCAGTCAAATAAGTTATTGGCTGAGTTAGCCGTGTTCCCAATGGATATATCTAAAGTAAAAAAAGACGCACCGGTCACTTTAACCGTTAACGGTTACAACACGATTTTATCCTCGGTCATTAATGATAAAAGATTAACCGCTAGAGATGATCAAGCCAGATTGTTTTTAGTTGAAATTGATAATTCTGATGCAAGTTTGAATGAAGGCATTTTTGTGTCCGCGTTAATAGAGGTTGATACCTTTGCTGTGCCTTTGGCAGTCAAGCGTATTGGATTGCAAAGCTTCAGAGACTTTACCGTGGTGTATGCGAAGGTGGGCGAGCAATACGAAGTGCGGATGTTGGAGTTAGGTCGCGAAGCAGGCGAATGGATTGAAGTGCTTGGCGGTATCGATTTGGGTACTGAATACGTTACAAGCAATAGCTACATCATCAAAGCCGACATTGAAAAGTCCGGCGCGTCACACGACCATTAGGAGCGCCACATGTTAGATTATATTTTACGCTTCTCGATCAAGCGAAACCTACTTATTATGGTGTTAGTACTGGGTGTTTCGGCGCTAGGTTTATGGAATTTCACCAAGCTGCCTATTGATGCGGTGCCTGACATTACCAACGTTCAGGTGATGATCAACACTGATGCACCTGGTTATACACCTTTGGAAGTGGAGCAACGGATTTCTTATCCTTTGGAAACTGCATTGGCTGGTCTGCCAAATCTTGAAGGAACGCGTTCAGTTTCGCGATATGGTTTATCCCAAGTCATCGCTATTTTCGGCGATGACACCGATATATACTTTGCCCGCCAGTTGGTTAATGAAAGGCTATCCTCTGCGAAGTCTTCCTTACCCTCAGGGTTAGAGCCTCAATTAGGTCCTATTGCCACCGGACTTGGCGAAATTTTCATGTTTACCGTCGATGCATTACCCGATGCAACCGATAAAGACGGCAATCTGATTACCCCAATGGAGTTACGGTCAGTACATGACTGGATTATTCGTCCGCAATTAATGCGCGTACCTGGAGTGGTTGAAGTCAATCCTATTGGTGGTTTTGAACGAGAACTGGTGGTGGCGTTTGAACCTGAAAAATTGCTCTCTTTTGGTCTTACTCAGGCTGATGTAGTTAAGGCCATTGAAAATAACAATACCAACCAAGGGGCCGGTTTTATCGAGAAAAACGGCGCGCAGTGGTTAATTCGCATACCAGGACAAATTGAAGATATAGATGCACTAAAACACATTGTGATTAAAACAACAGACGGCGCGAGCGTTCGAATCAGTGACGTTGCCAATGTTAGCGAAGGGCATGGATTGCGCACAGGCGCAGCGACGCAAGGCGGACGAGAGGTCGTCATGAGCACCGTGTTTATGTTAATTGGTGAGAACAGTCGCACGGTGGCTTATGCAGTGGGAGAAAAGCTCAAAGAAATAAATACGTCACTTCCCGAAGGAATAATTGCCACCGCAGTATATGACCGGACAAAACTCGTCGACCAAACACTTAACACCGTGAGGACCAACCTAACGGAAGGTGCGTTGTTAGTTATCGTTGTTTTATTCTTATTACTGGGTAACTTTCGCGCCGCATTTTTAACCGCACTGGTTATTCCAATTACCATGTTAATGTTGATCACTGGTATGGTGCAAACGAAGGTGAGTGCCAATTTAATGAGTCTAGGCGCATTGGATTTTGGTTTACTGGTTGATGGCGCCATTATTATTGTAGAGAACTGTTTGCGGCGACTCAGCCAAGCAAGTCACGCCAATCATGAAGGCCAGCAGCTAGCGTTAAAGCACCGGATGGAAATTGTATTTACGGCAACAAAAGAAGTCATACGTCCTGCATTGTTTGGCATGTTTATTATCACCATTGTGTATATACCTATATTTGCGCTTGAAGGCGTCGAGGGTAAGATGTTTCATCCAATGGCAACCACTGTTGTCATTGCATTACTATGCGCGACGGTACTGTCTGTCACTTTTGTACCCGCGGCGACTGCGTTGTTGTTCAAAAAGCCAGTCAAAGAACGACGCAACTATATTATGAGTGGCGCTACTTTCTTGTATAAGCCGACACTTGATTGGGTGATTAAAGCAAGGTGGTTCGTTGTGATTTTTGCCTTAGCCTTAGTGGGCATTATGGGCTACCAAACCACACGGCTTGGCAGCGAATTTGTGCCCGATTTGGATGAAGGTGATATTGCCATGCATGCACTGCGCATACCCGGCACGTCATTGAGTCAAGCTGTTGCACTTCAAGAAAGCTTAGAAGCACGCATCATGGAAATGCCAGAAGTAGAGCGTGTATTTTCCAAAATTGGCACCGCTGATGTGGCAACTGATGCGGTACCGCCTAGTGTCGCCGATAACTTTATCATTATGAAACCACGCGAACAGTGGCCTGATCCCAAGAAACCTAAAGACCAAATAATTGAAGAATTAGCCGCGTTAGTTGAGCCTATACCAGGTAATCGATACGAATTCTTGCAGCCAATACAAATGCGCTTTAATGAGCTATTAGCGGGCGTGCGAGCGGAATTGGCGATAAAAGTATTTGGCGATGATTTTGAGGTATTAAACGCAGTTGGCAGTGACATTGAAAGTGCAATTAGCAGTGTGGAAGGCATTGCGGATATACAGATGGATCAAACAACTGGTTTGCCCATGCTAACCATACAACCCAAACTCGAGAAGCTTGCGCAATACGGGATTTCCAAAGCTGACATTCAGCAACAACTCGCCACCTCATTGGGCGGTCGCGTTGCGGGTAAATTTTATGAAGGCGACACCAGAGCCGATATTGTCGTGCGTTTGCAAGAGAGCATGCGCAGCGATATTGATGCGCTATACCGCTTGCCGATACATTTACCCGATGGACACTATGTACCATTACAAGAGTTGGCTAACCTAGAGATGTTATTGGGTACAAACCAAGTGAACCGAGAAAACGGTAAGCGACGCGTTGTTGTCACTGCCAATGTTAGAGGCAGAGATTTGGGCAGCTTTGTCGCGGATATCCAAACGCAAATTAATACAAACGTCGACGTCCCTGCTGGCTACTGGCTTGAATATGGTGGCACTTATCAAAAACTACAATCGGCCTCTAAGCGCTTGTCTATTGTGGTACCTGTGACCTTGTTAATGATCCTTGGATTATTAATACTCGCCCTAGGCTCGTTTAAAGATGCCATGATCATATTTACAGGTGTGCCACTTGCGCTAACGGGCGGGATCGCGGCGCTGTTGTTACGTGATATTCCGTTTTCTATTTCAGCTGCGGTCGGGTTTATCGCACTGTCGGGTATCGCAATAGGAAATGGCTTAGTAATGGTATCGTTTATTCGTGACTTGCGTAAACAAAATATCCCACTGGAAGAGGCTATATTTAACGGTGCGATTACTCGTTTACGCCCCGTTATCACCACCGCTTTAGTAGCCTCTTTAGGCTTCGTGCCGATGGCTCTGAACACAGGCATTGGCTCAGAGGTTCAACGACCGCTTGCCACTGTTGTTATTGGCGGGATCATTTCTGCCACCCTACTTACATTGTTTGTAGTACCGGCGCTATATCGCATATTGCATAAAGATAAACCTGATTTAATCAATAAGGAACCAGCCAATGCCCAGTAATATCCTACGCTTAGCCATATTGGTGCTCGGCATTGTATTAATGGGGATGTCATTCGACATACTCGCACACGGTGTTGACGATAAGACTCGTGTTTTCTTGGAGCAAAATACAGGGATGCAATTTATTCCCTTTATTTACATTGGTGCCAAGCACATGTTTACCGGTTACGATCACATATTATTCTTGGTAGGCGTCATATTTTTCCTATATCGAAGCCGAGATGTATTGCTCTACGTGAGCATGTTTACTATTGGTCATAGCATCACCTTGCTTTGGGGCGTGCTTGGAGATATTCAGGTTAACCCTTATCTAATAGACGCCATTATTGGTTTTTCTGTGATCTACAAAGGCTTTGATAATTTAGGCGGGTTTAAACGTTTATTCGGCAAACAACCGAGTACTAAGATAGCCGTATTAATATTTGGATTGTTTCATGGTTTTGGTTTAGCAACAAAGCTACAAGAATTTGAATTAGCATCAGATGGTCTAGTCGCGAACATGATTGCCTTTAACATTGGCGTTGAACTCGGCCAATTTATGGCGCTCGCGTTTATTATCATTGCGATTAATTTTTGGCGTAAGTTTTCTTCATTCCAGCGCTTTGCTACTACAACCAACACCATGCTAATGAGCGCCGGGATGATGTTAGTTGGGCTGCAATTAACCGGTTACTATTTATCTTAACAATGAACGAGAGAAACACTATGACACAGCATGTAGTCAGCACAAAAACACTAATAAAATCGACAATAGCAGCCACGGTAATCGCCCTGATTGTATTCGTTATTTTTATTCTCCCAGCAGAATACAACATTGACCCCACGCATATCGGCCATAAGTTGGGTTTGACAGCATTAGCGCACCACGACAATGAAGTTGTGCCAAAAGCTGACACTTCTGATACGGCAGAACAAGGACAACAGGTGATTGAGGTTACTGTGCCTGCAGGAAAAGGCATTGAGTACAAATTTCAAATGGCTCAGTATGAAAAAATGACGTACGAATGGCTAAGCGATGGTGAGCCGCTCTATTTTGATTTGCACGGTGAGCCTGAAGGTGACACCACAGGCTATTTTGAAAGTTATGCAATCGCGACGTTAAGCGAAATGAAAGGTAGCTTCACGTCACCTTTTAATGGCTCTCATGGATGGTATTGGAAAAATAATAGTGACACCCCCGTTGCGATTCAATTGATCGTTGAAGGGCAATATGAAGTAATTGGACTTAAACAGTAAAATCAAATAGGAAAAACATGAAAATTTTAGCATGTGCAGTGTTATTGAGCGCTCTTATTGGGCAAGGCAATGCTTTGGCTCATAGCGATCATAGTGTCATCAGCGGCCAGACAGCTTTAAGTATTGCGAGTAAATCAGCTAAACAATTGACCTTCAAAGATTTTGGTTTTGAAGTCGGAAAACTCGATGCCAGTTGGAAAGAGTTAAAAGACAGCAACTTTAGTGTCGTCGATGTTTTGGAAAACTCGTATATCATTAGCGCCAAAAACACCGTCAGCGAAAACACAATATTCTTTCAAATAGCCAATAGTGGGCAGATTTTAAAGGTTAAGCATAGTAATGAATTTTAACTTTTGAGGGATTAATACCATATATGGTATTACTCATTATGCTCCGCAAATAACGCTAACATTTGCGCTTCGTTCATAATATCTACACCTAGGCTCTGTGCTTTGGTTAATTTAGAGCCGGCTTTTTCGCCCGCTACCACGCAACTGGTTTTAGCCGATACACTGCCTGCCACTTTGGCACCTAGGGCTTGTAATTTGGCTTTAGCCTCAGTGCGATCCATTTCTTGCAGGCTGCCCGTTAGTACGTAAGTTAGGCCTGCAAGTGGTAATGCATCAACTTCTATTTTCTCGATTTTTGGCCAAGTAATACCTACCGCTAATAACTCATTTATGACTTCAACGTTATGTTCTTCTGCAAAGAAATTGACCAAATGCTGAGCCACAATTGCGCCTACGTCACTCACTTCTTGCAAACTTTCAATATCGGCTTGTTTAATCGCTTCTAATTCACAGTAGTGAGCCGCTAAGTGAGCCGCAGTGGCTTCGCCCACTTCTCGAATACCTAACGAATACATAAATTTAGCCAGAGTCGTTTTTTTACACTTTTCTAGGGATTGAATGAGATTAGCGGCAGATTTTTCGCCCATACGCTCAAGGTTGGAAATTTGTACTAACTCTAATTTGAAGAAATCTGCAGGGGTTTCGACTAACTTTTGATCGACTAATTGTTCGATAATTTTGTCGCCGAGTCCATCAATATCAAACGCTTTGCGTGAGGCAAAATGCTTCATTGATTCTTTAAGCTGGGCAACGCAATACAAACCACCAGTGCATCTTGCTACGACTTCATCTTCGAGTTTTTCGATGGCTGAACCGCACCTTGGGCAAGTTTCTGGAAACACTATATCTCGTGCATCTTCAGGGCGTTTATCAACAATCACCGAGACCACCTGTGGAATAACGTCCCCTGCCCGTCTTATAATCACAGTATCGCCCACTTTTAAGCCAAGGCGTTGAATTTCATCTTGGTTATGCAAAGTGGCGTTAGATACAGTTACACCACCGACAAATACGGGCTCAAGTCTTGCCACAGGAGTAATAGCGCCCGTTCTGCCAACCTGAAATTCAACATCTTGCACCACCGTCATTTCTTCTTGCGCGGGGAATTTGTGGGCAATGGCCCAACGTGGCGCTCGGGCTACAAAACCAAGCGCTTGTTGTAAATCAATGTTGTCGGCTTTGAAAACAACACCATCAATATCATAATTAAGCGAGTCGCGAATTTCACCTAAATGCTGATAATAATCCAAACAAGCTTCCGCTCCTTGGGCGACTTGTAACTCCTTACTTAAAGGTAAACCCCAATCACTTAACTGTTTTAATCTGGCTGAGTGACTATCGGCCAATGGATGTTGTTCGTTTTCGACTAAACCTAATGAATAACTAAAAAACAACAGAGGGCGCTTAGCGGTAATACGCGGATCCAATTGACGTAAGCTGCCAGCCGCAGCGTTGCGGGGATTGGCGAATACCTTCTTGTCTTGCTCTAGCTGAGTTTTGTTCAGCTTAGCAAAACCATCTCGGGTCATGATCACTTCGCCGCGCACTTCTAAACGTTCTGGGTAGTTATCGCCACGCAACGTTAATGGAATATTACGAATGGTACGTACATTAGCCGTAATATTTTCACCCACCTGGCCGTCACCACGTGTAGCTCCGCGTACTAACTTACCGTGTTCATACAACAAACTGACAGCCAGACCATCCAACTTAGGTTCACAGCTATAGCTAATTTCAGCATCGTTCTTGAGCCTGTCTTGCATACGTTTTTCAAAGGCTAAAAATGACGCTTTGTCAAAAGCGTTATCCAAGGACAACATTGGCACCTCATGCGTCACCTGTTTAAATTCAGGTAGTGGCATGTCGCCTACTTTTTGGCTTGGTGAATCGTCGGTCAATAATTCTGGGTATTGTTGTTCAATTGCCTGTAACGCTTTCATCTGCCTGTCGTATTCGGCATCGGGCACACTAGGATTATCTAACACATAATATTGATAGTTATATTCTGTGATGCGGGTTTTAAGTGAAGCGAGTTGGTTAGTCATATCTTGCGAGGCTGCCATAAAAGCATTCCATTGAAAAAGAAAATTGAGCTTTGCCCCGGATCGTCATCCAAGAGCAAAATAATTGTGTGGAGTAGATCAGCCTCTTAATCAACGCTGACGTTCAAATTCTCGAATTTTTTCTACGTATTGCTGCAAACTCTGTTTGGTCAATAACGTACGTCTGCCATCATATATTTGTGCTGAAAATTCATCAGCAATCTTGCGGGCTGCATTGTGCATCATGTTAAACACTTGATGAGGTTCACCTTCAATCGGCAAGATCATAAATAACGAAATGCCCCCAGTGGTAAAGTTTTCCAAGTTATCAATATCAAAATTACCCGGCTTAAACATGTTGGCTAGGCTAAACAACACGGGTCCTTTACCGTTGGAATTAACATGCCGGTGAAAAATATCTTGGTCGCCAAATTTGAAGCCCAAAGTAAGCAACATAGGTAACAAAGCAGAACCGGGAATAGGGTTATCATCTGCCGACTTAACATTCAGCACTAACACCTCTTGCGGTTGCTCTGGCTGTTGTTCTGGATGGGCGGGCTTAGCTTTTAGTTCCTCTTTAGACTCTGGTTTATCCGTAGATTGGTCATCAAAATCGATACGCATTTGATCATCAGCAATCTTAGGCTCGCGACGTTTTCTAACTGAATTAGCCTTTTTACGCTTGACTAAATTACGCGCTTGTTCAGACAAACTGAGTTTTTCTGCCAAGGTAGCATGAGGTTTTTCCACGGCTTCTTTTTGCTCAGCGGCAGCCGACGGATTACCCTTAGTTGGCTCTTTGGCTGCAATACTTGAGTCGCCAGCACTCTCTGTCTCTGGCGCTTCCTTTTTTAATAAAAATGGGGGTGGCTCGGGGGCTTGGTAATTATCGCTTGAGCTAAATGCGTTATTAGAAGTCCCAGTAAACTGCTGTGCAACCACTTTTTGCGCTTCATTACTATTGTTTGATGTGGCTCTTTCTTGCTGTGAAATAGCCACGGTTTCTGCTGCTAAAGAGCTATATTGAGCGGCATATTCAGGTTTAGGTTGCGTCACTACAGACGCATAAATTTTGCTGGGTGAGGCTTCTGGCTGTGCTTGAATGTTTGTTGTGAGAATGTGTTCTGCGTCAGTATCAACCTCCTTTTTCGGTTCGCTAGACACAACTCGTACTGCGCCTACACCCAAATCATCAAATTCATTTTTTGTTGACCTAACGTTAGCTAAATCAGCTGTGACCTCATCCATCCCGATATCGAATTTGATGTCCAAATCTTCAACAAGGCCGTCGTTCACACTATTTTCCACCTCATCAAAACTATCCGCGTCAGACTGCCAACCGGAAGGCTGATACTCTTGGTCTTTTTTGTGTTTGCTCGCGTTTGCTTTCTTTTCGCTATTTTTTCGGGAGAGCCAAATACCGTGGACGGTAAAACCAACAATCACCAAACTACCTACAATTAATAACAACCAACGTAAACCATCTGATTCCATTTAACTTACTCGTACTTCTTTATTATTCATTAAAAGGGGTAATGTATTTTGTGCTTAGGCCTGCGCAATCGCCACAGCTTCATCAACATCTACAGCAACCATACGTGACACACCTGGCTCAGCCATTGTCACACCGGTTAGATGTGTCGCCATTTCCATGGCTATCTTATTGTGCGTAATAAAAATAAACTGCACTGTTTTCGACATTTCAGACACCAAATTACAAAAACGAACCACATTAGCATCATCTAGCGGTGCATCAACTTCATCTAACAAACAAAACGGTGCTGGATTCAACCTAAAAATAGCAAACACCAATGATAAAGCGGTCAGCGCTTTTTCACCACCAGAAAGTAAATGAATAGTGCTATTTTTCTTACCCGGTGGTCTGGCCATAATAGTCACACCTGTTTCGAGTAAGTCATCGTCGGTTAGTTCAAGATAAGCCATTCCACCACCAAATACTTTAGGGAATAACAATTTTAGCTCTTCGTTAACTTGATCAAAGGTTTCTTTAAAACGTGAACGGGTTTCTTTATCAATCTTACGAATGGCTTGTTCTAGAATATCTAGAGCAGACACTAAATCATCATTTTGATCATCAAGGTGTTGTTTACGTTCAGCCTGAACATCGTATTCTTCAACCGCTGCAAGGTTAACTGCACCCAGCCTAGCCACCGACGCGATGGTTTTATCTAATAGGTTTTGCCAGCTTTTTTCATCTGCGTCTTCGGGTAACGTATCTAACACCGATTTAAGGTTTTGCTGCATCTCTTGCAGTTGTTCTAATACACCGTTGGCTCTAACGCGATATCCTTCACATTCAAGTTTAATGCTCTGTAATTCACTGAGTATCGCCTGAATTTTGTCAGTGACACCTTTTTGACCTTTTTCTGCCACTGATAGTTTTTCGTCTATTGCTGCCAATTTGCCATTCAACTCTTGTTGCTGAATATCTAAAGTCGCTTTTTGTTGTAACAACTGTTGTAACGACTGTTGTTGGTCTTCAAGAGGCATGGCAAGTTCAGCAAACTCGGCTTTTAATAAACCTAACTTTTCCTGCATATTATGGAGTAGTTGTACTTCACGCTGCTGATTGACGGTTAACCCTTGATATTGACTTTGCACACTTTGTAAATGCAAAGCCAATTGATGTAACTTATTTTTAGTCGATTCTAGCTGAATGCGATTATCAGAGACTTTTTGCTGTTGCTGCTCTCGGTTTTGCTCAAATTCACGTTGCTGATTGTGTAAAATTTCTACTGCTTGTTCGAGCTCTTCGGCTTGCAGCGATAACTCTTCAAGCTGCTGTTGTTCTTGTTCTGAGGTATCTTGTTGGCGCTGCAACTCTTGTAACAGACGTGTATTGCGACCCATATTTTGTTGTTGCTGTTGTGTCAGTAATTGCGCTTGGTTCTTTGCTTGCTGCAAATTGAGTTTCAAATGTTCAAATTGCTGTTTGCCAGTTTCAGCACTTTGTTTAGCAACAACCCGTTTATCTTCAGCATCACTTACCGCTGAATCTGCATCTGACACATGACTATTAGCAAGTGCAAGTTGACTTTCAAGTTGTTTAATCTGGCTGGCGCGTTTTAACAAACCGGTTTGCTGATCAGCACTACCGACTATCATCCAGCCCTGCCCTAGCCAATAACCATCTTGGGTCACTACACTTTGATAACTATCCAAATTAGCTAACATCCCCAGCCCTTGTTCAAGGTCGGTAGCATACATAATAGGTGTTAACCAGCTTGGCACAGCATGGTTGTTGAGTTTAGTCGCAATGCTTTTATCAGGTATTGTAGCTGTGCAGTTATCGGTGTAGCTATCTTGAAACAACCAAGCTGAACCAGACAACTCAACTAATTTGCTCTGGCTAGTGTTTTCAGGCAGCACAATAGCACTTTGCCATTGCTGAGTAATCGTTTCGAATGCCTCTTCCCAGCCATTTTGAATATCTAAGGTTTGCCACCAAGACTGACTACTCAGCTGATGATTTTGAATAAATTCTTGTGAGGTTTTATCAAGATCACTGGTTTGTTGCAGAGCATTTAATGCTGCCAGCTGGGCCTCGAGGCTTTGTAGCTCTCCTCTTACCTTCATTTGATTTTGCTCGGTTTGTTTCAGATTGAGTTGCGTACTTTCCTGTGTAGACAGAGTCTGCTGTGCATTTTCAGCGCTGTGCTCAGACTGCTCTTCGAGTATCAGTATTTCTTCTTGGCAAGCATCTATTTGTAAAGCCAACTCATCATATAACACTTCGCCTAATTCATCTTTAAGCTCGCCGATACGCTGCTGTGTACGCATTTGCATAGACATCAAAGACTGAATTTTGCCATGACAACTTTGTGCTTGTTGTTTACGCTGATTAAATTCTAGCTCTTGATTTCGCCATTGATGTTGTTGCTGGTTAAACTGTTCTTCTGCTTCAAGCAATGCGCTTTGTGCTTGCTCTACCTGATCTTCAGATAATTGTTTTTCAGGCTCGGCTAATGTTAGCTGCTCCGATAATTCGTCAATTTTTTCAAGGTTTTTCTGGTGATGACTCTCGTTATCGGTAATAGCACCTTGCAAGGCGTTGGACTCTTGCTCGATTTTCTGGCGTCTTTGTTTGCTATGAATTTGATTCTGTTCAATACGAGTAATATCGGTGCTTACTCGAAACACCTGTTGCTGAATATCGCTTAATTGTTGCTTAAAATCTTGTTGCTGTTGCTTAAATTCAGTAATGTCTTTTTCTTCATTACGCTGAGTGGCCACGTAAGCTTCGATATCTGTGTCTTTCTGAGCGATATCTGATTCTAGGGTGTCGATTTTTTTACTGTGCTGTAACCAGCGAATAGCCGCTAATTCAGCTTTATAGCGACGCTCACTTTGTTTGAGCTCTTTATAACGTTTAGCCGCAATAGCTTGGCGTTGCAGCTTTTCTAATTGCTGGCCTAATTCACCGCGCACGTCTTCTAGGCGTTCTAAGTTTTCTTTGGTATGCCGAATACGGGTTTCGGTTTCTCGGCGCCGCTCTTTATATTTTGATACGCCAGCTGCCTCTTCGATGAATACTCTTAATTCCTGAGGCTTAGACTCAATCAAACGGGAAATCATACCCTGTTCGATAATCGCATAGCTACGCGGGCCTAAACCAGTACCTAAAAACAAATCAGTCACGTCGCGGCGGCGACACTTAGTGTTGTTTAGTAAATAACTTGATTGAGATTCTTTGGTCACAATACGTTTAACCGACAACTCGTTGTAACCTGCATATTCACCTTGAATACGCCCTGATGAGTTATCAAACACTAATTCAACGCTGCACTGCGAAACAGGCTTACGCACTGTTGAACCATTAAAAATAACGTCTGTCATGGAATCGCCACGCAGATTTTTAGCAGAGCTTTCACCTAACACCCAGCGCACAGCATCAATCACGTTGGATTTGCCACAGCCATTAGGCCCGACAACCGCAGTCATATCATCTGGAAAAGGGATAGTGGTTGGGTCAACGAAGGACTTAAACCCAGCCAACTTTATTTTTTTTAAGCGCATATAAAGATGGAATTATTCCGAAAATTGTTATTATTTTTGTGTTTCAAAGATTGAATGTACCAAAAGTTATCAAGTGTAACAATTGACGTTTTGACCCGTCGCTCTAGTTACGTATACTGCCTAGCATGATTTTTAGAAAAACGGTTGTTTTTTCATTCGATTTAGACGTCAAAAACAATCAGCAATACAGGTGTAATATGGATTACTTTTTTCAAGGTTTTAGATTAATTACCACCAAAGGTTTGAAACGCTTCGTGTTTTTCCCGTTGGCCATTAACCTTATATTGTTTTCCGCAG
>QIJM01000197.1 GCA_003232445.1 Paraglaciecola arctica | reverse complement strand
GAATCCTGTTTAAGAAATTGAACTAAATGCCTGTTCCAAGATCCGATCTTTCGACGAAGAGAGACCCATCTAAAAAGGAACAGGCATGAATGAATTAGTTGAGTTGTTTTGCGATGTCGATGATTTATTCGAAAAGGCGTGACACTGGTGACGACCGTTCGCAAAAACATGAAGGCCAAAGCCATATCTTTATGGGACAGAGCATGCTCTCAAAACGATATATTATTGAAACGATTAACGACCCATTAAAGAATATTTCGTACATTGAACACTCAAAACATCGCAGTATGAATGGTTTTATGCTGAATTTGTTGGCCGGATTAGTGACTTATTGTCTAAAAGAAAATAAGCCAAGCCTTGATTTAACTGACGTAGAACGCAATTCAATGGTTATTGCTTAAGCCGATCTGGGGTTAACTAAACTTAATATTATTTTTACGTTTTATTGCCTATATCCGCCACAAAACCAGCGGCAACGAACCCCAATATCCAAGATCTAACATCCACAAATACTTTGTGACGATACTTCGGGATCCAAACAAAGTGATACATTAATCGATATACGTGATGAGTATTTCTCTGAAGTTTCATATGGTGGATAGCATAAACTGGAAAAGACCCAGTTTATGCTATCCAGCACGGGGGCAAGCCTCCGAGATTTACGCTACGCGGTTAAATCTCGCTGAGTGGCTAATTGTTAGCAAGAACCTAAAATAAGGTATAAATAAACGTTGCCAAAGACGATTGTTGGGTAGCAACAACCAGACCACCTAATAAAGCTAACACCAGTATAATGGGTAACAACCATATCTTTTTTCTGACCTTGAGAAACTCCCAAAGATCTTGCACAAATTCCCACATTAAAATGGTTTCTCCAAGTTATTTTTATCGATTTTTCGCTTGTTTATTATCCAATGGCTAACACCAGACATTTCTTTACTACGAGAGCCGGTTTTATATTGCAGTTTGCCTAGACTGCGCATCACGAAACCTATGGGTAAAATTAACATGTAAAAGGCCAGCCCTAATATAATACGGTTATTGACCCAAGCTAAAACAGAGGCAATAGCCATCCATACTCGATAGGGGTAATACAAAGCCAAGGGATAAACAAAATACAATAACACTAACACCCCACTCACAGTTGCAGGCCACCAGTGAACAGCACCGTTAAACCACCAGGGTAAAATTAACATAAACACCAAGGGAAAAGCCCAGATCATAGTGCGGGCAAACTCTTTCAATGCTTCTACATCATCTTTATTAGCTAGTTTTATCATCGATTAATCTCGCTCAAAGGTCACAGATTTTGCCTTTTGAATTTGCTCTTGGCACATTTGTGTTTTATCCAGCATGATATTATTCATTACAAGGTAATCCATTTCGGTGGCTAAAAAACAGCGCACTGCATCTTGTGGTGAACACACAGGTGGCTCTCCCCGTACATTAAATGACGTGTTAATTAACACCCCAATACCGGTTATTTCCTTAAAAGCCTGAAGTAGTGCATAGAATTCAGGATTGGTGTTTTGATGCACTGTTTGTACACGGGCAGAATAGTCTACATGAGTAATAGCAGGTAAAGATGAACGAGCCTGATTCAGTCGGTCAATACCAAAAGCGGGATGTTTTTCAGACTGAATATGTAAATTGTCTTGCACCTGAGCCACCAATAACATGTAAGGGCTAGCACAATCAATCGCAAAATATTCTGACACATCTTCAGCCAAAACAGCAGGCGCAAAAGGCCTGAATGACTCGCGCTGTTTGATTTTTAGATTCATCACAGATTGCATGTTTTGATTGCGTGGATCACCAATAATAGAGCGATTTCCCAAAGCCCTGGGACCAAATTCCATGCGCCCTTGAAACCAACCAATCACATCACCTTGGTTAATCATCTCGGCAGTTTGTTTATATAATTCTGCTTCTGAAACTGCTTGATATGGGATAGATTGACTCTGCAGATAGTCGACAATCTGCTGTTCCGAATATTCTGGGCCTAAATAAGCACCTTGCATTTTATCTTGTGTTTCAAACGCATTTAAGCCATTTGTGGCGTCTTTGGCTTGCTCAAAATATTGATGCCACGCCAATAGTGCCGCCCCTAGTGAACCACCTGCATCACCAGCTGCGGGCTGGATCCAGATAGACTTAAATGGCCCTTCTCTTTGGATCCGTCCATTTGCCACACAATTAAGAGCCACGCCACCAGCCAAACATAAGTTTTCACAGTCAGTTATTTTATGGGCATGATGGGCAATTTTTAATACAATATCTTCGGTGACCACTTGAATTGAACGAGCCAAGTCCATGTCTTTTTGAGTGACGTCTGAATTAGCTGTTTTGGGCTCACCACCAAATACTTGATGAAAAGCGTCATTGGTCATAGTACTACCGGCGGGGTAATCAAAATAGTCCATGTCCAACTGAAAACTGCCGTCATCTGCAACCTTGATAAGGTGTTTATATATCAAATCTACATACTTGGGCTCACCATAGGGTGCCAATCCCATTAATTTGTATTCACCTGAGTTGACTTTAAAACCACAATAATAGGTAAAAGCGGAATACAATAATCCAAGTGAGTGGGGAAATTGAATTTCACATAAAGGTTGTAATGACGCCCCCTGTGCCAACCAAACCGAAGAGGTCGCCCATTCACCCACGCCATCTAAACACAGCACCACCGCTTTAGTATAAGGACTAGGATAATAAGCCGATGCGGCATGCGACTGGTGGTGTTCACTAAACAGTAACTGAGGTAACTTAGGTTTTTTCTCAGCTTTACGCTCTACTTCTATACTGGTGTTATTTAACACAGAGCGGTATTGGTGTATTAAAGTCCGCAGCTCCTGACGTAATACCACTTTTAAATACAATTTCTCTTTTAGCCATATAGGCATAGCTCGCAAGAAGGACATAAATCCCTTGGGTGCAGTGGCTAAATAGGTTTCCAACAATCGCTCAAATTTAAGCAGGGGTTTGTCGTAAAAAATAACTGCATCTAAAGCTTCGACATCACAATTGGCAGCCTGTAAACAATATTCAATAGCTTGTTTAGGAAAAGAGGGATCGTGCTTGATCCGACTAAAACGTTCCTCTTGGGCCGCAGCAATAATATTGCCATCCACAACAATGCTAGCGGCACTGTCATGATAATAGGCAGAAATACCCAGAATTTTTGTCATATTACCGCTATTTTAACTGGAATATACCGTCGAATTTGACGCTTAATAATGCACGAATTTGTGGATGAAAACACACTGAATACGATTGCAACTTGAAGAAATAATAACTTTCCTATAGTTTAATTTCTCCACTTTCTTTAACATCCATTAGAATAAGTGCTCCTAATTAATATGGCTGTCACATTGACAGCAAAGAGCGCATAAGGCTTGGTAATAACACTATGCGTGTCTGGTTATTTAGAATTATTGCTTTGGCAATCCCATTTCTGTTTTTTATTCTATTAGAAGTTTTTCTTAGACTTGGTGATTTTGGCAGAGAAACGCCTCTATTTATAGAAAATCCTGCTAACCCCCATTACATTCTACCGCGACCCGACATAGTAAAACGTTACTTCGCTGAAGGTGCAGATATACCCAATGTCACAATGGAGGCCAACTTTCTATTAAAAGAAAAACCAAAAAATGGTCTGCGTATTTTTGTACAAGGTGGTTCTAGCGCGGCGGGTTTCCCCTACGGATTGGGCGCATCACTCGCTGGTATGTTACAGCAACGCTTAAAACACACGTTTCCTGACAAGTATGTAGAAGTGGTCAATACCGCTATGGCGGCCGTTAATTCTTATACACTGCTAGATTTAGCTGACGAAATCATCCAACAAAAACCAGACGCGGTATTAATATACGCGGGTCATAATGAATATTTAGGTATCTTAGGGGTTGGCTCAAACTATACAGCGGCTAATTCTCAAGCTACCACCCTGCTTTTTCTCAAATTGAAAGACTTCAGGATATTTCAACTGGTGCAAAGGATACACCTTTGGTTTAAAAATGAAGAGCCCGTGCCCGCTGAAAAATCCCAACACTCTCGTACCTTTATGGCCAAAGTGGCAAAACATAAAAACATCCCATTAGGTTCCGAAATTTACATGGCAGGTCTGGCTCAATTTGAA
The DNA here is from genome assembly GCA_003232445.1 of Paraglaciecola arctica. GTDB lineage: Bacteria > Pseudomonadota > Gammaproteobacteria > Enterobacterales > Alteromonadaceae > Paraglaciecola > Paraglaciecola arctica_A. The sequence goes on along the minus strand of QIJM01000197.1, from coordinate 17,055 downwards.
ACCAACTTGTCACTATTATTAGACAAATATCAACAAGCAAAGGTGCCGGTTTTTATCTCAACAATTACCAGTAATTTGAAAGACCAAAAGCCATTTTCCAGTGCTCCCATGGCAGATAAATTAAATGTCGAATTACAGGAATTACTAAGCGATGTACCGCAAATAGTCACCAATACAGTGGATAAAGAACGTTTGACGCTATTGGCGCAAGAAGCTGAAGAAGATAAAAGTGCCTTATTACACTATCGTCTTGGCCAACTCTATTTAGCGACTGGTGAATATGACAGTGCCCTTAAATACTTTATTAGCGCCAGAGACAGCGATCTACTGAGGTTTCGCGCGCCTACAGAGATGAACGAAATCATTAGAACGATCAGCAAAGAAAAACAAGCCTATTTGGTAGACGTTGAAAAAAACCTAAGTCGCCATTCTCCCTTTAAAATAATTGGCAATAATTTTATGCTGGAGCATTTACATATGAATGTGCAGGGTTACTTTTTACTGGCTGATACCTTTTATCAAGCATTAAAAAAACATAATACTCTGGGTGATTGGCATGATGTGTCAACTCGCGAAGCATGGAAAATGCGGCCGATACTGCCCTCGGAAGAATATAATGGTTACGCGAAAATCCAGCAACTAAAGGCAGACTACCCCTTCAGTGATGGACCAACGCCCCTGCGCCTAACACCTCCGGCTGATTGGCAGCAGCAATTAGGTCAGCAACTGTTTCAACACAAGATCGACTGGCTAAAAATGATGCAGCAGTCTGCTGTCCGTTATAAAGCGGCTAGCAACATACCACTGTTCAACAAAACAATGGTATTAATGGCAGAAGCCTTACCCCATGAAAGGAAAATTAATTTAGCCGTCGCTAACCAATATGCCAAAAACGGGCAATTCGCGCTATCAACAAGTTATTACCAGCGAGCCATATTCGCTGGAGACAAATCAAAGTCAACATATCGGGCTTTTGTTACGGCATTAAAAAACTCTAATCAAGTAGATAAAGCTCAGCAATGGCAGCAAAAACTAGCGGAACTATAAAATCGCAGTACCTTAATACTCATACACATCCCTACTACTGTGGAATTGATTTATTTAGGGAGCTAAAACACACATACCAAAAGGCAGCAATCTACTTACAGTAACTAAAAAAATTGATGAATTTTCTTCAACGTTGTTTAGCGACCGTTTCAATCAATCTGTCAATCGCTGGGTGGTCTGGTTTATTTTTTTTAACAAACTCCAAATGCTGCATGCTTTTTTCAGTTTGGCCCATTAAAAAGTAGTTCTGAGCTATTGATAAATTGCCGCTAATACTCGCTGGTTTCATTTTTAAAGCACGATTTAAGTAATACAAGGAAATGGGTAAGTTTTTAGCTTTTTTATATGTCAGACCAGCAATGTAGGACAAATTGTAATTATTGGGTAAGGCATCAGCAAGTAATCCAGATATGAGTGCCGCCTCTGATAGATTTTTCGCTCTTTGATACAGTGGGAGTAATTTACGGTTTAGACTTAACCAATCTTCTCCGCCAATTCTATCCCTTAGCGCTTGTCCCTCAATGCTATTTCCACTGGGTTTAGCTACTTTAACCGGCGTCAACCTAAAGGGGTAATCTGAAGTCAACCTGGCTATTTTGTATTCACCAAATTGTTTATCTGCCTGGGTGATTGGCATTTCCTGCCACGCTTTCTCAAGTGATATTTCGCGGCTCACACCAAGTCGTTCACTGCTGATTATTTGCTGCGCATATGCATCTGCAAGCATAAAATATCCCCTCGCGCTGGGATGCAAATGTTCTAAAATATGTTTATTGCCGATAATACCATTTTGCGTATCTTGCCTTATTCTTGCCTGCACATCTGCCAATGTTACTAATGGTCTGGCACTTAGCTTGTGAATGATTTGATTAAATTCCTCAGGTGCCCTAAACCTTAGTAAATCGAGGTCTTTAGCTTGAATGAAATATTTTTGCGCTAAGCCATGTTCGTCCATAAAGTAATGATGATAAGCAAGTTCGAAAAAACTTTGGCTATCAGAATTAGTCAAACTGGACGCGAACGGAGCCAATTGTTTTAGTCTCTTTTGGCGCACGGTAAGATCCATGTTCTGCCAGGCTAAAATAGACTTCTCATCAATTTCTTTGATCGCCGAGAATGGAATTTGATCTTGCTCATTGCTCACTAAATTACCTAGTACTACTGGGATATCAGCCTTCGCATATTTATCCAGAAGCAAAGACATATTTTCTTCAAATTGTTGTAAACCTTGTTGGTAAAGCTCGCTCCCGTACGCAATCTCCTTTTCACGTGCAACTTTTGCCATCAAGGTACGTTCATCCGTTTTTTCAGTCACGTCTGAAGTGAATATCTTGTAGTAAACTGATTCTACCAAGCGATAAATTTTGAGATTTTTCAGTTTAAGGTAAAGTAAAGTAACCTCTCTTCCACCTTTCGAAGCGAATGCAGAGCCTACCCCCATCACGCCAAGATATTCATTGTGTCCGGCATAAATGAGCACCAAATCAGGCTTGACTTGAATAATTTCGTCAACAAAATCTAGCAAGGTGTAAGTATTTACTGAGGCCATTGCAGTGTTGATAATTTCAATATTTTTTTCTGGATATAAACGTTTGAAACGCTGTTGCAACATACCGGACAAAGATCCCCAGCGACCATAAGGAAACCCTGCTGCGGTAGACCCCCCCTGGATCACGATCCGAAAGCTGTCTTTTGGTTTGTTGGCTAAGAAGTATTGAGTATCGGGACTCACTTTAGGGGCAAATTGCGGCGCTGGGAAAAAACGATTTATGACGTTTTCATTGGGTTGCATGTAGCCTGGCAATGCCTTCGCTGGAATAAATAAGGGATAATCGGTTCCGTATTCAGTTGCTCTTAATCCCAGCTCTAAAATAAATAACAGTACAAAGGGAATTGAAATGGAAATAGCATAAAAAATTATCGATTTACTACGCGAATTTGTCATAACTATCTAACAACCTTGATTTGAACTGAAACGACCGAATTACTACCGAGCTTCCATAATACTGTATTTTCACTTAATAAAAAAAACCGCTCAATGAGCGGCTTATATAAAATACCAATCCAAATTATTGCTGTGGGGTAACTGTTACGGTTGGAAACTCCGAATCAGGACCTTTCAGTTCAAACAGGTACATACCTGCAGCAGGCACTTCAAGGATCAAATCTCCGCCTGAATTAGTTTCAGTTCTCAATCGTTGACCAAACGTAAGTATATTACCTTCGGTACTCGCGCCTTTATTAACGATCGCCCAATCTGCATCAGCTACTTTAAATGCTAACTCACCTGCATCCAGCTCTAATGTCTGCGAATAAGTGAAACTACCATCAAAGCTCATAGCCTCATCTGCTCCCCAGCCATTATATGAACCACGTACAAATACATCCGTCTCACCATACATTCCGGCTTCAAATACCGAAACGGTCGGTGAATTTATATCCATAGCATCAATGGAAAAAACATAGTTTCCATCAGTGGCAATCGACATAGTGATATTATCGCCACCCACTACAGCATTGAAATAGCTGCCAACGGTAACGTCAGCACCAAGACCATAATCGACTGTTGCCCAATCTTCTGACGCAACTTTAAACGCATAGTCTCCGGCTACAAGGGCTACTTCAACAAAATAGATGCCATCACCGTTATAACTCATAGGATCGGTAATGCCCCATTCGTTCATAGAGCCACGTAAATATACGGGGGTACCCTGGAAAGGTTCTTCATTGCGAACAATCAATACCGGGACGGCCGAATCGGATGCATCAACATTGAATATATACGTGCCACCTGCTGTGGGCGTAAAGGATAGATTTTCGTTACCAACAACCAAAACTTTAGCTTCGTCCTGAGTAACTAATGCATTCTCAGATACATCGGCTCCGAAGTTAACTGCGGCCCAATCGGCGCTAGCAACTTTGAAGAAGTATTCAGTATCAGCCGTTAAATCCACGGAAATACTATAGGTATTGTCACCTTCATAGTTAAATGGCTGTGTCGGTGGATCGGCCCAATCATTCATCGAACCACGCAAAAATACCGTAGCCGAATATGGTGCCACATCCGGGTTACCGGTGGTGACAAATGCTGACAAACCACTGCCCTGTTCAGCTCCTTGAGGTTTCACAAATACTGCAACAGTATAAGCCGGAACAGTAAAGGTTCCTTCGTCAGTACCGGCAGTAAACGCAGCACTTTGCACACTTGCATCGACAGAATTGGCTTGTACTGAATGTAATTCAAAACCTGCTGCAGTCGACACAGTATGTGCTTGTTCAGAACTCGTCGCATTGACCATCACAACAACGGCATCATTTGCTGGATCAAGGTCGACCAAGCCAATTCCATCATCAATACTCATAACAATCACACCACCGATTTGACTACCACCTACGGTATGGAATCCCAAACGAGCCTGAATGTCTTCAGCGGTGTTCAATCTGAACAACTTGTTAGTTGAACGGATCTGCAACAATTCAACAAAAACTGAGGACGCAAAGTCTATATCCGTGGCTGTTGGTGCTCTGCCTATATCAGCAAGAGCAGTACGGATTTGATCAATTTTTCCGCCATTTTCGCCTAGTAAAGGCACCCCGACTCCCCAGTTGTTTGTCTGTTTAGTGAAGTCTATGTAGTTGTACCAATCACCAGCATCAAAAGTGTTTCTATCCATCGATTTTGAACGAAGTAAATCAGCTCCCATATGGAAAAATGGAATGCCCTGACTTAACATTGGTATCGCTAACGCAACGTTCTGCGCCCTCACCCTGTTACTAGTAGAAATATCTGCTGGTAGAACTAAATTGAACTGATCCCAAAGGGTTTCATTATCATGCACAGAAACATAATTGATAATGTCTGCAGGATCACTTGCGTAGGCACCCTGGCTACTGCCAGTGGATTGATTATCGTTACGGTCTATAAAAACATAGTCGGTCAAAGTACCTGCCAGTCCAACCTTGCTAGAGTCCATGACATTTAACACACCGTCATTAGTCTCTCCACTAAACAATGCGCCACCACGAACTGCTTCGCGAATACGATCATTAAAGGTACCGACTTCCGTACCGGCCATGTTGTCCTGGCGAGCCTGAATAAACAGCCTATCACCCGCTACTTCACCAAAGTTCCAGCCTTCTCCGTAGAAGTATGTGTCTTCATCGATAACACGCACTGCTTCACGCCCAGCTAACACTACTTCTTTTGGCAAATGGCCCATCAAATCAAAACGGAAACCATCAAACTTGTACTGTTCTGCCCACAACACCAGTGAATCAACCACTAACTTGGCCATCATACGATTTTCCGTTGCGGTGTTATCACAACAGGTAGATCGTTCAATATTACCGCTGGTTTGATTGTATCGGTGGTAATAACCCGGGACAACTTTATCCAGCACTGAATTTTGACTTACGCCTGAAGCGTTAGTGTGGTTATAGACGTTATCCATAATGACCCGCAAACCCAGCTGATGTAATGCTTGGTTCATGGCGCGCATTTCTATGATACGTGCAACACCATCAGGATCGGTTGAATAACTGCCTTCAGGGGCATTGAAGTGATGAGGATCATATCCCCAGTTAAAACTATCTAAGTCACGCATTGAGTTAACTAAAGCCTGCGCATCGTCCGACTGAGGATCATACCCTTCTAGCACTGAAATTAGGCTCGCAGCATTGTCTTCGACACCACAAACGGGCGCACCGCTATTTAGCGCACATAAATCAGCTACTGTGTCGGTTAAATTAACTCGTGTGCTTGAATCTTCATCAATGCTGGCAATATCATTAACTGGTAACATATGAAAATGTGTTAAACCTGCTTCTTGCAACATCTTTAAGTGCTGTACAGGAATAGAGTCGCTTTCAGTAAAAGCCATATATTTTCCGCGATTTGCTGCACTGGTTGATTCGTCTCGCACACTGAAATCACGAATATGTCCTTCGTATATTACTGCATCTTCTGGGTAAGCAACCGTGGGTACAAGATGACTATCCCAACCTTCAGGTTTAAGATCGTCATCGGCCATATTAACTAATTGAGAATAACGCCCATTAGTGGCCAGACTGACCGAATAAGGGTCGGTAGATTCGATTGTACTGACAGAATCGGTAAGCGGATGATAGACAGTCACATTATAACGATAAAACATGCGATCCAAGCTTGTATCAAGCGTTGCTGACCATATACCAGTCGCTGGATCTTCAGTCATTGCTATGCTGTTTTGTAATGTTTTTGCCTGATCATAGACACTTACTTCAACATTGTGTGCTGTCGGTGCCCAAAGATTCAGCGTGATCCCAGTCTCAGAGTAGAAAATACCTATATTTGCTTCATCAGCATCGGCATCTCCCGCAGTATAGATAGCGTCAAGCGCTTTAGCAGTTTGCACCCGTGTGGCAGCAAAAATCTCATCATTAGAATCCATCGCCACTGCGATAAGTTGATTCTTCAACATCGATTTCGCAGCCGCTACATCCATGTCAGAGGTAAGTACTTCCCAGCTTAATTGAGTCGGATTTATACCTGAGTCATCAGCCAATGTTCCACCTAGAGCAAGCTCGATGAAACTCTCATCACCCACACCTTCTCCAGGCAAGAATGACATATCACCAGTCGCTGAGTAGTAGAGTCTTACCGCAGCAACATTAGTGGTATCAATGTCCCAGACAAATGCATTCTCTGTAACCCAATGCAAAGCTGCACCTTCCAAAGGAACCCCATCAGCACCAAAAACAGCTTGTTCAAACACGTCAGATACACCAGACAAGGTCCACCCCATGCGGTCACCCGATAGGTTTAGTTGGAGATCGTCTTGACTTAAATCTTTATTACCATCTGCATCATGTACGATGAAATTCATGCAACTGGAAAAGCCCTCTAATAGTGGAATAATAAAATATCCGCCATAATTAGGATCAATTCCCGCAATTGATGGGCCATTTGGCCATTCTGTTACAGTTACAACACTGTCAGGGCAAGGTGCATCATTCCACAAATGCAAAACCCAACCGTCATAAAATCCATCAGGGCGATTATAAAATAACACAGCCTCATTGGATCCGGCTGTTACTACCGGATCTGGTGCGTCTTCAACAGTCAGTGCAACGCAGGCGTCGCCAGCATCATTAAGAACAAGTGGTGAAACACACACTAATGGGGGAGGAGGAGGAATGGCAACACATGCATCGCCATTAGCCGTTTGTGCCTCATTTGCAGCACAGGTTACAAAGTTCGTTTCTTTTCCGCTGCAACCTGACAAATAAATCGTAAATAGCGCTAATGCTATCACTTTGCAATTTACAAAAAATCTGAACATAATCTAGCCTTTTGTGATTTTAATATGTACACCAAGATCGAATAACAATTATTTAACAGGGTTAATTAAATATTAATTTATTGTTAAATTAATATTCAGGATATGCGTATTGGATAGGGAAAGAAAGCAACACAAAGGGTGAAACCCATTGAATACGTATGCAAGAATTGCATAAAAAAAGCCGCTCTTTTGAGCGGCTGATCATTCATAAAACAGTATCTACGGTGTCACAACCGGTGTAACGGTTAGCCCCGGTGCCGCAGGGTCTACAATTTTGAAGTCAAATCTGTAAGTACCGTCTGCTGCTTCCGGAATGGTAAGGTTGATGTTCTGTGAATTTTCACCTGGAGTAAGACCGAATGGCCGACTTAGTGTCAATACCTGACCTTCGACAGCAAAACCAAAGTTGATTACAGCCCAATCCTCATCTGCAACTTTAAAAGCGTAATCTCCGGCTACAAGCTCTAACTCCACTGAGTAAGAAGCCACCCCATCAAACGCCATTTCATCCGTAGCTCCCCAATCATTCATGCTGCCGCGCACAAACACCGCAGTATCTGCGTAACGAGCTTGTGGAGAAACGTAAATAGTGGGATTAAGCAAATTTGTCACGTCTGCAGAAAACAAGTAAGTACCATCTAAATCAATGGTAATACTAATATTGCCACTATCATTACCTGGCGTAGCAACAAATCCGGCATCTAACGTAGTTATTTCACCGTCTGGCGGCATACCACCATAATTGGCTATTTCCCAATCTTCTGACGCCACTTTAAAGTTATAATCACCGGCGGTCAGAGCGATGGCTGCCTGATAAACTCCGTTCCCTACATACGTCATGCCATCAGTAGCGCCCCAATCGTTCATACTGCCACGAACAAATAATTCAGACTCGCTGAATGCATCTAAATTGCGTACCGTAAGTATTGGCGATAAGCGCTCATTTGCATCCACATGGAATTGGTAATCACCTGCATCCGCAATAGCGAGGCGAATGTTTTCGCCAGCAAATGCCATAACTTTAGTTTCACCAAGAACAACTTCTTCTTCTCCGGCAGTTGCACCAAAATCTGCAGTTGCCCAATCTTCCGAGGCTACTTTGAACTGATAATCCATGACTTCAAGTGGAATAGATCGTGTATAGATACCCGCACCTTCATAGTCCATCGGATCATCCAGTCCCCAAGCATTCATACCACCACGCACATAAACTGTTGCATCATATGGAATTGAGTTACGAATAACCAAAGCGGGGGCTGCCGGATCCGTTACGTCCATCGAGATAAGGAATGTCCCTGCTTCCGTAACGGCAAATTGCAACATTTGGCTATCATCGCCAGCAATTAATGTTTTACTGTTGTTTAACAGCAGGGCTTCGTCACCCGCAGAGGCACCAAAGTTACTTTCCGCAGTAAGATTTGCATCAGCAATCCGGAATGTATGATCCCCAACCTCAAGTGTTAAACGTCCACTATAAACATTCTCGCCTTGATAGCCCATCACACCAACACCAGAAGCAAGGCTGAAATTACCTTCCTCATCATTACCCATGTTGTTCATTGAGCCACGAATATATAAATTCGAAGGTAATGGAGTCTGAGCAATAGTCAGCGTGGGTGCGCTAGGGTCTGCAGCGTTAATGGTAAACTGATAATTAATGTCCTCTGCTAACGCTATACGAATATTAGCTTCAACATCTCGATCTTCCTCTGTAGCTAACTTACCTGTCAACAATGGTATCGCAACACCTGGCATGACAGTGCGTTCTTCACCGGTTCCGGGAGCGACACCAAAAGAAGTCACATCGGCCCAGTCAAAATCAGCAACCTTGAAGTCATAAGCGCCAGCTTCTGCATCATCAGGATTCGGAATTAACATCATAGTGGCAGTATAAACGCCGTCAGCATAATGAAATGCAGTAGTGTCGTTTAGGTTTTCCTCAGTGCCCCAATCATTGAATCCGCCGCGTAAATATAAGGTAGCCTCACCTGGGACAAACGCACCAATAATAGGCGGCAAACATTCTGTAGAGTCAGCATTTGGTACTTCCGGAAGCTCACATTCGACCGTGGGCACAGTGCTGCCTCCTGGTACAATTAGTGATTCAAAAGTCCGCGGATAAGGGAAAACGACACCGGTATTTGATGGGTCTGTTTCGTTGCGCGCCAGAATGTAAAAATTACCCGTCGGGTTGGTTTCCGCAGAGCTAAAGTCCACTGATAAATCTGAGGTTTGTAAACCTTCATCGAAATCGTAAGGGATAAAATTTGAACAATTAGGATTATCAATTAAATCCAAAGCCCAATAAAGACCAAAGTTCGGGTCTTCGCCTAGCGGCGCAAGAGGTATACCCCAGTCGGTGCCACCGTCAGGCAGAGCAAATTGTGCATAGGAACCACAAGCGGCATTGTTCCATGCATGTAAACCCCACCCATCAAAATCAGCTGCAGGACGATTATAGTAGTAGACTACTTCAGTAAAACCACCACCGTCTTTTGCTTGAGCCATATAAACAGGCTCTGGCATGGTGATATCATTTGCGCCGTCAGGCCAAGCTCCTGTGAATTCAACACAAAGGCCCAAGGCATCAGCAACTTCTGGAAAGTTACATTGGCTTATAACTAATTCACAGGCAGTGCCTGCCGCGTTAATTGTTTCTGGTGTTTTACACACTAGAATTGTTGAAGATTCGACTCCAAAATCATTCAGACTTGTATCTTGACCCCCGCAACCGACTAAACCGATCATAAAGATCGCTAATGTCATGAGCAAGGACCTATTTTTATAACTAGGCATTGAGTGCTTCTCCGGTTTTCCTGTAAACATATGTACTAACTTTTTGTTTACGTATTTATCTGGTTTTAGGTATTTTGCTGTCACGCATTCAAAAAACAAATAACGGCCTCCGTGCCTAAAGCTTAAAAACCAACTGTAGAATCGATACTTAAGCGAGTATATTGTTCATCAATTGTTAACAGATGTAAATTACTTCCGGCCTTTATGAATACGTATTCATAAAGCACTGGTTTTTCATTGAAAAACACTTAATCTATTGTTTTTAATATATTTTATTTTATTTTATGATTGTTTTTTCAAGTCTGACGCTCTTCCTTACGTTAATAATAAGTTGTAATTAAGTAGCAACTCAATAAAATTAGTGTTGTCACGAATGTCCAAAAAACTACAGCAAATTAAGGGAATCTGATAATTGAAACAGCTATGACGGCACACTGTAACTAGCACGCTGCGCATAACTAAAACAGAATTTGGAACATGATAAAATGAAAAAATTCAAACCGAGTTTTTTGACTCTTAGTCTAATGGCTGCTGGCTTGTCCCTGCACGCTATTCCCACGCTTGCTCAGGAAGCCAACGCTGAAGTTGATGATGCTTCAGATGTTGAAGTTATTGAGGTAAAAGGTTTTCGAAGTAGTTTAATAAAATCCCTTAATACCAAGCGTTTCTCAGATACTGTGGTAGATGCAATATCAGCAGATGACATCGGTGGATTGCCCGACGTGTCAATTGCCGATGCTCTTTCACGTATCCCAGGAGTAACCTCTATTCGAATCGATGGTCAGTCGGGTGAGTTGAACATTCGTGGCTTGTCCGGCAACTATGTATTTTCGACCTTTAATGGTCGTGAAATGGTTTCTGCTTCGGGTGGCCGTACCGTACAGTTTGACCAATTTCCGTCTGAATTAATATCCCAAGCACAAGTGTATAAGAGCCAAAAGGCATCACTTATTGAAGGTGGGGTGGCAGGTACCGTTGAATTAAAAACCGCGAACGCATTGGATATGGATGAAAACAGCCAATTTCGGGTATCATTGCAGGGTGCCTACAATAATGTTGCAGCTGACAATCCAGATTCTGGCAGCCTTGGGCATAGACTTACAGTCGCCTACAAGCAGAAATTTTTGGATGACACTTTAGGTATCTCAACGGGTTATTCACGATTATTTGAACCCACCGTTTCCACGCGTTTTGTAAATTTACAATTTGATCCTAAAACACCTCTTTATGACGGTTTCGAACCTTTTCTTAACGAAAATGGCACCATTCTGGTCTCTGATGGTTTTGAAATAAACGAACAAGGTGGTGAAAACAAGCGTGATAGTTTTGTCGCAGCGATCGATTATATAGCCTCAGATTCAATAAAAATGCGGGTTGATGGTTTTTATTCAAAGTTTGATGATGAAGCATTTGACCGGGGATTCAGAGTTCAGGGGTTAGCCAATATTTCTGACGCGCGCCGCGGCCCTACCATGTTATTAACAAATCCTATTATTGCCAATGGTGCGCTTATCGGCGGGACATTCGCACGCGACCCTCAAGGTCTAGCTGTGGCCGCACCGGGTGTCGGTTCTCCTGAAAATTTTAGAGTAGAAGTGCAAGCTGATGATAATACCACTGAGAGCGAAGTCATCGCGGTGGGTTTCAACCTGGAGTGGGATATTAACGATGCCTTGAGTATGAAATTTGATCTATCTCATACTCAAGCTGAAGAAATATTGCGTGATCGGGTGTTACGTATGACCCTATTTGAAGATTCTAGTGTTGCAACGCCGGTCGTTGACGATAATTTCGTGTTGTCGTATCAACTTAATGGTTTAGATACGCCAATGGTTCAATTTAATCAAGACTTCACTGACGTAAACAAATTAATGGTCACTAGCGCTGAATCGTATCCGTTTTTTGAAGAAAATGAAGCCAATGCTGTCACCTTAGATTTCAAATACGAATTGGAAGCAGAAATTGTTTCTTCTGTTGAATTTGGTCTGCGTTCATCGGAACGTGATCACAGTCTGCGCAGAGCAAGATTTGTCTATGGAACAACCGATCAAGCGATGCGTAGCGGTAATTATATTACTTATGACAGAGATGAAGACGGAAATTTTGTAGAAGTACAGCGTTTTCAACCCTTCCAACTAAGTGCAGATATGGTACAAGTACACACACTTGGCGGGGAGTTAAGCAACACGCCGTCTTTCCTGACTGTTAATAATAGTCAAATTTTAGATGCGTGGCTGCCTAATGTTGACCAAACACCTACGTTAGATTGGAACAACAGCTGGACCATTTTAAATGGACGTGATGTTAAAGAAGAAGTGCTATCCGCCTATATACAGGCCAATTTAAATTTTGAATTAGGCGCCATTCCGGTAACCGGTAATATTGGTTTACGCGCGATCCGTACTAAGCAATCAGCGTGGGGCTTGGCTAATGTGGGTAACGGTAATGGACAACCTATCGCCGATGACAACGGGGTAATTAATGATAGCTTTATCCGCGTTAACGAAGGTACTAAGCTTAACCATTACCTACCCTCAATAAATTTAAACTTCGGCTTGACGGATAACCAGCAATTACGGTTTGCCTATAGTAAAGGCATCGCGCGTCCAGAACTGGAAAAAATGGGCATTCGCAGTACCTGGTCATGGGACAGTAATTCACAAAGAGCCAACCTGGATGCCAGTACTAACCCCTTCTTGAAACCATTTGAAGCGGATCAAATTGACTTCTCCTATGAGTATTATTTTACTGAAACAGACGGTGCCATAACCGTTGCAATTTTCAATAAGGATATTTCGAATTTTCCGACTAATCTAACCGCTGTGGATTTCGATTATGCGTCTGTGGGCATTACGATCCCCGAAGCGGATCTTAACCAACGTTTTGACGAAAACGATGAACTGATTAACTATACAATTGGTGAATACAAACGTGCGGTTAACATTGAAGACGCCGGTTATATTCGCGGTATTGAGTTGGCTTATACGCAAACCTTCGACTTTTTGCCGGGCATGTGGAAGGGTTTAGGTGTGAACCTTAATTACTCGTACACCGAGAGCAATATAGCTCTGCCTTCACTGGTTCCTGGGGAAGATGGACGCGATGGTCCTCTACCAGGATTGTCACCTCGTGTTTGGTCCGCCACCGTTTATTATAGCTACGATGATAAGTTTGAAACGCGTATCAACGCTCGTTTTCGCGATGATTACGTAAACGAACAAGTAGCCATCGGTGCAGAACAACAGGCCTTTTTTGCTGAAGAGACTATTTTTTCGGCACAAGCGTCATACAATTATTCAGATAATCTGCAATTTTTTGTATCAGCTGATAACTTAACTGATGAAGCAAACCGCTCTTATTTTGCACAAGAAGAGCGCACAGGCACCATACAATGGTTCGGTAGAACAATTTATTTTGGTGTTAACTACAATATGTAATTTATGGCCTGTGGCTGGGTGCAGTAATGTCTGCACCCTTCCTAAGGCACTTGTTACCTAATTTAATCTAATTATAATCCTTGCCATGTTGTTAAACTCAAACCTGCCTAATATAAATCAACACGTTGTCATTCTCGGTGGGGGAACTGCGGGTTGGATCACCGCGAATTTACTGGCTAAACACTGGTTGCAACTTGGCATCAAAGTGACACTGGTGGAGTCTAGTGATATCGGAGTAATTGGTGTAGGCGAAGGCTCTACCCCTCAAATGAAAACCTTCTTTGATGAAATTGAAGTGGACGAGTCTGAATGGATGCCAGCGTGTAATGCCACCTACAAAAATGGCATTCGATTTGTCAACTGGTCAAAAAAACCCGGCTACAAGAGCTATTTTCATCCTTTCGCCTCAAAGATTGATGCCTTCACCGCCCCTATATTTATGCAAAACTGTGTGGCCAGACTGAAAGGTTATGACGTCCACGCCCATCCTGACCGATATTACCTTGCCACTAAACTGGCTGATAAAAAATTATCCCCCATAGCCAGCGAAAATTTCCCCTTTGAAATTGGCTATGGCTACCATTTTGATTCTGTGTTGTTAGGAAAGTTTCTGCGTAAAATTGCGCTTAAACGCGGAGTGCAGCATGTGGAGGGCACCGTAGATCAGGTCGCTCAACATCCAAATGGTGATATAAAAGAACTAAAACTTGAGAATGGGCAAACCATTGCAGCTGATCTATTTATCGATTGCAGTGGCTTTCGTGCATTATTAATCGGTAAAATATTGAAAGTTCCTTTCATAAGTTATAAAGAAAATTTATTCAATGACCGGGCGATTACCCTCCCTACCCCAGTCTCAGAAAACATCAACACTGCTACTATATCAACCGCCATGAAATGTGGCTGGGCTTGGGACATTCCATTGTTAAATCGCACTGGAAATGGTTATGTTTACAGCTCAGATTTTTGTACTGACGATCAGGCCGAATTCGAACTACGTGAAAAACTGGGTATGCTTAAATCTGACACTCCTGCGCAAAAAATAAAAATGCGGGTTGGTCGAATGGAAAAACATTGGGCGAACAATGTATTAGCGGTGGGTTTATCCCAAGGATTTATTGAACCACTAGAAGCCACAGCACTGCATTTTGTCTTGGAAACCGTCAACGGTTTTATTCGAACTTACGGTGCAGGAGGTTTTACCCGAAAAAATCAAGCAGAATTTAATCAGAATTTAAACGCTCGTTTTGAGGGTATTAGAGATTATATCGTGGCTCATTACCGACTAAATTCCAGAACCGATAATGATTATTGGAATGCAAATGGTAGCAACAATAAGGTTTCTACCACGCTCGTTCAAATGATTAACTGTTGGACTTCTGGTGGTAATTTGGCACAAGAAATCGAGTCAAAAAGAATATCCAGTTTCTACCCACCTTTTTCCTGGCACTGTTTATTGGCGGGTTATGGCGTTTTCCCAGCTGAAAAACAGTTGATGAAAGACGAGTCTCAATCACAACGCTATGATTTAAATGAGATCGATGAGTTTATTCGACGAGCCTCTTTAAATTTTCAATCTTAGAGGTAACAAAACCATGCGAAATTTAACCTCAGCCATTTTCATTACCCTTATTCTCAGCGCATGCGGAGGGGGTTCATCGCCCGATGCCCCAGTATCTATACTTGTACCTTTGCCTGCGCCCAGAACATCGGAACTTGGTGTACCGGTAATTATTACTTCAACAACAGAATTTGCATCATCCAATCATCAATGTAATGCACGTACAACAACACAAACTGACCTGCAATTTCATGAAATTAGTCAGCAAGCTGGCATCCAATACCAACATAGTAACCCCGCTGGTGACGGAATAGGCGATATGTCAGGTGGCGTAGGAGCCGGTGATTTTGATGGTGATGGTTGGGTTGATTTGTATGCTGTAGGGGGAGAAGATCAGGCTAACGTATTACTAAGAAATAAGGGAGACGGCACATTTGAAGAAATTGCTTCACTTGCCGGTATTGATCTTAAAAACAAAGGCAGTGGCCCCTCTTTTGCCGACATAAATGGTGATGGGCTACTGGATATTTTTGTTGGCGGAGTGACCGATAGCAAACCGGCATTATTTATCAATCAAGGTAATGAAACCTTTCTTGATGTTATAGCTGATAGTGGTCTAAGTTTCCCCGACAATACATTTTCGGCAACCTGGGGAGATTATGACAAAGATCAGGACTTGGATTTAGTTATTACCCATTGGACTAATACCCCACATGATTTTTATGCTTATTTTTGGCTTAATAATGGTGACATGACGTTCACTGATGCAACGGTAGCAGTCGGAATGGCCGCTCCTAAAGGCACCTTCCCTGCCCGAGGTGATAGAACGTTTACACCCAGTTTTGCAGATATTAACAATGATGGCTGGCAAGATTTACTCTTTGTTGTAGATGGAGGTTTTACTAAAGTATTTTTAAACCAACAGGATGGCACTCTAAACGAGGTAACAGACAGAAATATTATTACTGACAATGCAGGTATGGGCTCTGCGATCGGTGATTATGATAATGACGGAGATCTCGATTGGTTTGTCACCGCAATTTCTTTCAAGGATGGGGTCGAAAACTTTGGTTCATTGACTCCAGGCAACCGTTTTTATCAAAATCAGGGCGATGGTACTTTTTTAGACAAAACCGATGAAACAGGTACCCGTCACGGATATTGGGGTTGGGCGGCCTGTTTTAGTGATTTTAACAACGATACTTTTCTCGATATCTTTCACGTTAATGGCATGTTGGCTAATGGAAATACTACTATCGACCCCATGTTCGAACATGACCCTTCACGCTTATTTATGTCAAATGGAGATGGCAGTTTCAATGAACAAGCCCTCAGCGCCGGAATCGATGACACCAGTTTAGGCCGAGGGATCGTATGTTTTGACTATGATAAAGACGGTGATCAGGATATTTATGTGGCGAACTATAACGGTGCCCCTAAACTTTTTTGTAACCAGGGTAATGGCAACAACTTCATCAATATCCGCCTGAAAGAAGAATCAACCAACTCGCAAGCTTTAGGTGCGAGAATTTATCTAAAAACTGGTGATATAGAACAAATGCGTGAACTACGCGCTGGCAATAATTACGTATCACAAAATCCGGTAGAAGCGCATTTTGGTCTGGGAACGGCAGATACTATTAGTGAATTACGCATTGTATGGCCGGACGGTGAAGAATCGTTGATTTTGGATGCCGAGATAAACCAGTTTCTACTCATTACTCGAAACGATAGGGATTAAATTTTAGTCATAAAAAACCCGCTAAACAGCGGGGTTTTTTATTGATATTGACTAGCCGAGCTTTACCAACCAGTAATTTCCCGCAAACCTTTACCTATATCAGCCAAAGAACGCACAGTTTTAACACCTGCCGCTTCTAGCGCTTTAAATTTT
>QIJM01000005.1 GCA_003232445.1 Paraglaciecola arctica | reverse complement strand
TCTAATGGAACTTGCTAAACGTAAGAGCCTAAAGGTAAACTAGCTGCATATGAATAATAGTGTCACTATTTTTTACATAATTCGTATGGTGCTTTTTATTTTTTGTTGTATATCAATCTGTTATAAAGTGGAATGATATTTGCTTTAAATGAAGAATTAATATAGAGAATTTAATTTAGGGAATTGTTATGAATCTTGATAATCCAAATGGAATAGAATCTTCGGTTTCTAAAAAAAACCAGCAGCGTCGTACGTTTTTGATAAAAGCATCTGCTGTCTGCTGTAACCGTAGTAGCTTCGCTGCCATTAAGGTCTTCTTGGGCGTCTGTTGGCGGGACAGGTTGCAGTGTCTCAGGTAATTTATCAGGAAATCTTTCTCAAGATTGTAGTGGAGCAGGACTTTTCGGTCAGTCACCGGAACAGTGGGTACTTAGCGGTGACAGTGAACTAACTAATACTTGGTCGACTATTTTTGCAGGGGCACCATTTGGCACTACTCGTTCAAGTAGTGATTTAGTATCTACTATTTTGTCTGACGGAAACCTAGGTGGTGACTTAAATGCAGCTTTGTTAGCAGCCTATTTTAATGCTAAAGATGGGTTTTACGGAGCATTAACTGTTTCTCCTTCGGATTATGCTAATGGTTTATATGCTCAAGTGAATAATGGTGTGTCGGAAGCGCAGATGTTAAATGCGATAGAATCTACTTACTAATAGTTATTAGTTAAATTAAGACTCGATTAAATTGCAGTTTAAAGTTAACTCTGAATTATTAATCAAAAACGCCAGTGATAAATCTGGCGTTTTAGTTTTTGTCTGTTTTTCTTCTAAGGCTCTGTACTTTCACATCAATTTATATCCAGTATTGGATAAAATTAACAACAGTTCTCTATTGGATAAAGAAACAGTAGAGTCTTGGTTAATTGATTTTTCTGTAGAAGATAAAGCTAAGTTTTGGGATAGTCTCATTAACAATTGTATTTTAGTCGAAAGTGAAAAAGTTTGAAGTTAAAAGACCTTTCGCAATCTGAATATTCTAGTCTTGTAAGTGATAATGGGCTAGGAATTGACTTCGGTGCTACCTCCTTTTGTATATCTACAAAGATTAAAACTGTTCAATCTACTTTTAAATTACTATATGGCGATTATGAATTAAAACCAAAAGAAGCATTTACAGACTTTCAAATATCAGTGGCATATCCCCATAATGTACGCCGATTTATTAAGCCTCAAGTCAGTTTTTATTTTGACGAATATTCCCCATTTTTACCATTGCCAAAATCTCAAAGTTACCCCTTGTTAGAGTGGGGCATGAATTGGTGCGTAGCAGGGCATAAGCATAATTACTTATTGCTGCATGGAGCGGTGTTGGAAAAAGACGGAGAGGCTATAATCTTTCCTGCTCCGCCAGGCTCAGGAAAAAGTACCCTATGCGCTTTTTTGTCGCATTCAGGATGGCGTTTATTATCAGATGAAATGACAGTTATCAATTTGACAACTGGATTGGTTGAACCTTTTGTTCGCCCTATATGTCTCAAAAATGACTCCATTGACTTATTCCATTCTTGGTTTCCTGACGCGTTTATCTCAAACGTCGCTAAAGATACAAATAAAGGTGATGTTGCTCATGTAAAAGCGCCTATAGATAGTGTTAATAGATATAAAGAGCCTGCCCGGGTAAAAGCAATCGTGTTACCTAAATATAATAAAGATATAGAATTAGACATTTATGCTTTGAACAAGTGTGATGCTTATAAATCGCTATCCAGCAACGCATTTAATGAAGGTGTGTTAGGGCGACGTGGGTTTGAGGCAGCAGTTAATTTAGTTGAGTCATGTGATACTGTCGAGATCCATTATAATGACCTAAATGTTGTTGCAGAATTTTTGTCAGAAGGGCAGTTCAAAGCATGAAGCAAAAAGTCATTAGAGATATTTGCTGTTTGATTAACGGTAATGTTCCGTCCGACCTGACCCCCAAAAACTGGGAGCATATTATTCGTGTTGCCCGGTGTTCTTCCGTTTTGTCACGTATTGCAGCTAATTACGCTAGTAAATTCAACGTGCCATTACCTGACTTTGTTATTGAGCAATTCGAAGCCATAAACAGGCACGCAGAGTTGTTCAGACAGCAAGTGTTTTTTGAAGCAAGAGAGCTTAACCAGCAAATTAATAAGTGCACATCTCAACCTGCTATATTTCTTAAAGGAGCGGCTTATGTGCTTTCTCATAACGTGGCAGGCGATGGGCGAATTTTTTCTGATATTGATATTTTAGTAAAGAAAGATGATTTACCGGATATTGAGAAGCGTCTTCAGACATTTGCTTGGTTTCCAAATGCAATAAACGATTACGACGAAAAATACTACCGCGAATGGGCTCATGAAATCCCCCCTCTAATCAGAGCCGGTCGTGGAACAGTCGCAGATATTCACCATAACTTAATTCCGCTCATCAGCGGCAAAGCGCCAGATATCAGCTTGTTTCTAGATCAATTGCGGCAGATCGATTCTGGTTATTATGTATTGTCTGATCACGCAATGACTTTGCACAGTATCATTCACTTGTTTTATCAAGAAGAATTTATTCATGGTTTTCGTGACTTGTCTGATCTTCATTTGTTGTTTGGTAAAAATAACGATCCCCTCAGTTTTTATTCAGACTTGTTGACTCTTGCGCAGAAAACAAGTTTTTGCCGAGAGCTTTTTTATGCCTGTCGTTATTTAAAAGACACCTTTAATACCGATATTGATGAGGGATTTCTAGCTAAACTATCAGTCTATGCACCCGCTAAACCAAAACTTGTTGTGATGGATTGGCTGTTTTTACGGGTGCTTTTACCCAGACATTCACTTGTTAATAAAGAATTTACTAGCACTGCACATCAAATAGCCTTCATTCGTGGGCATTGGCTCAAGATGCCATTTTATATATTATGCCTTCATACATTTAATAAAATGAAATTTGCCGTTGAACATTTTTTTACAGGTAAAACTAAAACTCAGGACTTACCTGAGCCAAAGTAATTAGTATTGTGCTTGCATAAATTGCTCTTTGGTAATTCACATTAGGCTCAGTTTACCTTAATAGTGTTATACGTATTAATTATGTAGATTATTCTTTCCATTCATACAAAAATCAATTCTATGCAGTGGTCAGTTCTGTACCTACCTCTGTGATCAATCGTCTGAGCCATATATGTCCTGCATCGTGTTGAAGCAGAGCACTCCAAGCCATTTTTAAGGCAATAGGTGGAATATCAAACGGTGGTTTGAGTATTTCTACCTCAGGATCATCTTTATACATATTTGCGGCTTTACTGGGTAAAGTAGCGATCAAATTTTGTGCTTTGGCTAATTGTAGGGCAACGTGATAATGCCGAGTAAAGACGCGTATATCGCGTTTTTTACCAATTTTTGTCAACTCCGCATCCACCCAACCCAATTTTTGAACCTCGTTAGGGTCGATACCTACGCCCACCCCAAAGCCGGTTTTACTTACCCATATATGTTTGTTGTCTAAATACTGCTCCAGATTAAAATTTTGCACTATTGGATTGTGGCTATTCACCACACAAGAGAATGTGTCATACCACACCACCTTTTGGTGGAATGAAAGAGGTAATTCTTCAAACCGGTTGATTGCCATATCAACCTTACCTTGCTCTACATCATGGAATGTCACATCGCTGGGGGTAATTAAATCGAGGGTAACATTAGGGGCTTGTTCATTGAGTCTGCCGATCACTTCCATTAACAAGGTCGATTCAGCGTAATCGCTAGCCATGATCCTAAAAGTGCGTTCACTTTTAAGTGGGCTAAAATCAGTTTCGGGTTGAATCGTTGTTTCAAGCTTAGACAGCACATCTCGGATGACAGGCTTTAATTCTAAGGCACGTTTAGTAGGGGTCATGCCATCACTGGTGCGCACCAACAGCGGGTCTTTGAATAAGTCTCTTAGTCTTCTCAGGCCATTGCTCATTGCAGGCTGAGTAATACTTAATTGGTTTGCCGCTTTAGTCACACTGCCTTCTCTTAGCAATACATCTAAATAAACCAATAAGTTTAAATCCACCTTAGCAATATTCATAATTATTATCTCGTTGTAAAAACTGATTTTATTGTGGAATGTTATCAGTATTTAATATCTTTTCCAGATATCAAATTATTGTTAAATAACAGTTGCTTATTATTTTATTTGAGAAAATTTGTGAGTTGAAAATTGTGGTGGGCCATTATTGGCATTGATTCGTTGAATGATTTCGATCGCTCACAGTTAATACTGCAAGCTATCGTATACTATCTAGAAAGTTATCCTGCTGCGTCAAACTGATTCATAGTATTGTCTTCCCCTGAGGCTTTAAGAGCTTGTTCGCCAGAGAAGTATTCTTTATGGTCATCACCCATATTAGAGCCAGCCATTGCTTGGTGTTTAACACATGCTAGGCCTTGTCTAATTTCTTTACGCTGCACACCTTTAACATATGCCAACATACCTTGGTCACCAAAATAGCCTTTGGCTAGATTATCGGTAGACAAGGCAGCAGTATGGTAAGTGGGTAAGGTAATTAGATGATGGAAAATACCTGCTTCTCTTGCAGCATCAGCTTGGAATGTTCTGATTTTTTCATCTGCTTCAAGGGCTAAATCAGAATCGTCATAGGTGACTGACATCAATTCGTCTCTAACATACTGGCTCAAGTCTTTACCGGCTTCTGACCAGATGTCAAATATTTGCTGGCGGAAATTCAAGGTCCAATTGAAGGACGGTGAATTGTTATACACCAATTTCGCATTAGGAATTTCGTTTCTAATTGCTCGCACCATATCGCCAATTTGGCCGACATGTGGTTTTTCTGTTTCAATCCACAGTAAATCTGCACCATTTTGTAATGAGGTTATGCAGTCCAGTACCACGCGATCGAAGCCGGTGTTTTCTTGGAATTTGTATAATCCATTAGGTAAGCGCACAGGTTTTACCAGTTTACCGTTTTGCTTAAGAACAGAATCTCCCTCTGCCAAGTCATCTATTGATGTGACTTCGCTGGTATCAAGAAAGGCGTTGTACTGAGCCGCTAAGTCACCTGGTTTTTGTGACACAGGTATTTTTTGAGTCAGTCCAGCACCCAGAGAGTCGGTGCGTGCAACTATCACTCCGTCATCTACCCCTAGCTCTAAAAATGCGTAACGTACTGCGTTGATTTTGGCTAAAAAGTCTTCATGTGGCACTGTGACTTTGCCATCTTGATGGCCACACTGTTTAGCGTCAGATACTTGGTTTTCTATTTGGATACAACAGGCTCCGGCTTCAATCAGTTTTTTAGCCAGCAAATAGGTGGCTTCTTCATTGCCAAATCCTGCATCAATATCGGCAATAATAGGCACTACATGGGTTTCATAATTATCAATAGACTGTTGAATCCCAGTGGTATCCTTACCTTGCTGTTTGGCGTCATCCAATTGTCTGAACAGGTCACCTAGTTCACGAGCATCGGCTTGACGTAAGAAGGTATAGAGTTCTTCTATTAATGCTGCAACCGAGGTTTTTTCGTGCATGGACTGGTCGGGCAGGGGGCCAAAATCTGAACGTAGCGCTGCAACCATCCATCCAGATAAGTATAAATAACTTTTATCAGTGGTACCCTGATGTTTTTTTACTGCCAACATTTTTTGTTGTCCAATAAAACCATGCCAACAGCCTAATGATTGGGTATATTGGCTTGAGTCAGCATCATACTCTTGCATGTCTTTACGCATAATAGCTGCGGTGTATTTTGCAATATCTAACCCAGTTTTAAAGCGATTTTGCGCTTTCATGCGAGCAGCATAATCTGGGTTGATTGCGTTCCAAGCACCTGCTTTGATCGATCTTAGTTCTGCAATCTGCTTAACATCATTTTGATATTGTGACATGTGAATATTCCTATAACAGTAAGGTAAAAAATAAAACAACCGATAACGTGTTGTGGGTGCTGTTGTTAGGCATCTTATATAGGTAATCCATATATTAATAATCTATATGAAATATCTTCATCATAAGTTGTGTGAATGTTGTGTGAAGTAATAAATGTGTTTATTAGGTAATTGTGTTTTGAAGTGTCTATTATTAATAGTGTTTACAGGTGTATTATTACCTGTTTTTTATTGTAAATAAATCAACCAGAGAGCGTTTATGTCGGAGTTAATGTCTTCAATTGATCAGCGTACCAAACTTGTCGGTGAAAACAGACTAGAGTTACTTATGTTTAAATTGGGCTCACGGCACACATTTGCTCTGAATGTATTTAAAATTAGAGAAGTCATTACTGTACCTTTAATGAATCAAGTGCCCGGCTCTCACCAAAATCTAAAGGGTGTGACTAACTACAGAGGCGCTTCTATTCCAGTTATTGATCTTCGTGCTGCGATTAAAATTACCACTAATGAAGAAGAATACGAAGCAGGAAATGTGATCATTACCGAGTATAACCGCAGTGTGCAGGGGTTCTTGATTGGCAGTGTGATGCGTATTATCAATACATCATGGAGCGATATTCAACCTCCTCCTAGCGCTGCAGGTAAAAATAACTATTTAACTGCCATCACCCAGGTTGAAGTTGATGGTAAAAATGAATTGGTTGAGATCATTGATGTAGAAAAAGTGTTATCCGAAATTGTCGAATATGACACCACCATCTCTGAAGATGTCTTAGACGCAGAGGTTGCAGCTCACCTTAAGGGCAAAAAAATACTAGTGGTAGATGATTCGGCCACCGCGCGCTGGCAAATAAGGGAAACACTTAGCCAACTGGGTCTTGAAATTCTCGAAGAAACAGATGGCTTAAAAGCGCTGACCCTTTTGAAGAGTTGGGCAGATGAAGGTAAAACTGTCACTGACGAAATTTTGATGATGTTCACTGACGCAGAGATGCCTGAAATGGATGGTTATCGATTGACTACAGAAGTGAGGCAAGATCCGCGTATGAGTCATCTTTTCATCGCACTTAATACATCATTAAGTGGTAGCTTCAATGAGGCAATGGTAGAAAAAGTCGGCTGTGACCGCTTTATTTCTAAGTTCCAACCAGACTTACTGGTAGACGTTGTACAACAGAGAATGCGTGAGATACTCGACGCTGGAAGTTGATATTTATCAAAAAAACCTCATGCCGTCACTTTTTGTTCATCTAAGTCATTTATAATGGACTTAAGCTAAACATTACTTAATACCTAGCGTATAATTTACCGTTGTTTTTTATTCACTTTTTCATTATTGGAGACCAAATGAAGCAACCTGCGGCTCTTTTACTCGCTGTACTATGTCATTCTGCATTAGCTACTAATACGCCTAAAAATATTATTATGATTGTAGGTGACGGTATGGGCCCAGCCTATACCACTGCATATCGCATGTACGCAGACGATCCGAGTACGCCTGAAGTCGAACAGACAGTGTTTGATAGGTTATTAGTAGGTATGACCAGTACGCATCCTGATATAGACACAGGTTATGTTACTGATTCAGCTGCTAGTGCTACAGCTTTATCAGCCGGTGTGAAAACCTATAACGGTGCGATTGGCGTAGATACCAACAAGAAACCTGTTCAGACTATATTAGAACTGGCCAAAATACAGGGGCGTAAAACGGGTGTAGCTGTGACTTCACAGATTAATCACGCGACGCCTGCAAGCTTTGGTGCACATAATGAGAGCCGTCACAATTATGATCAAATAGCCGACAGTTATTTTGACGAGAAAACTAACGGACAGTTTATTTTGGATGTAATGCTAGGTGGAGGCTGGAAATATTTTATTCGCGAAGACCGCAATTTGGTTGAAGAATTTAAGGCCGCGGGTTATCAATATGTCGATGAATTAACTCAGCTGGATACTGTGACTGCGGGTACGCCTTTGCTAGGTTTATTTGCAGATTCAGGTATGCCTTGGGCTTTAGACAGTGCCAACCAAATGCGTCTTCCAACATTAACAAAAGCTGCGATCCGTCAATTAGAAAATGACCAAGGATACTTCTTACTTATTGAAGCCAGCCTAGTCGATTGGGCTGGGCATAGTAATGATATAGGCTCTGCAATGGCTGAAATGCATGATCTTGCGGTAACCCTAGAATGGCTAGAGCAATACCTTGTAAAAAACCCTGACACGCTTATGGTGGCCACTGCCGATCACAGCACCGGCGGTCTAAGTATCGGCGCCAATGGCAATTACAGTTGGAGCCCTAAGTGGCTGAAAAACCTAAAGGCGTCACCAGATGAGATCGGTAAACAATTAATTACAGCTAAAAACAGAGGTGCTCTGGCAACTGATTTATTGGGATTTGAACTGAGCAAAGAAGAAATAGCCAGCATAAGTGCGATTGAATCTGACAAATCTAGACCCTTTAAGAATGCCATTTTTAAAATTTTGGATAACCGCACAAATACTGGCTGGACAACCTCTGGACATACGGGGGTTGACGTACAAATATTTGCCAAAGGATTGGGCAGTGAACGCTTTCGAGGTCATTTGGACAATACTCGAATTGCCCAAACTATGTTTGAATTGTTAAATAGCAAAAAGTAACTCTTTGCTGGCACTTATCGAAAAAGTGCTGGCTAATATCCGGTTAACTCAATAAAACCTACTCCCGAATGGGAGCCTGAAATTATAGTTCCTCCTTCGTAGTATGAAAATATCCCCGGATTCCATTGTTCAGTTTGCATGGGGGCAATCTGTATATCGATTTGTTGCTTGGGCAGTTGAATCGACCAATATAAGGGCAATAAACGCCCTTCTACCTTATCCCACTTGCTCACTTTTCCTTGAATATATTGCTCAGTCAAATGCACAACTTCCCCATTTGTTGTAACAAAAGTGCCTGACCAGTAGTCCACTGCTTGCTCGTGACGCATATTAAACAACATCAACTTAGCCCCGTCGTCAAAGTGAATAGAAAACCAATCCCAGCCTTGTGCTAGTGGACTCAGGTATTGAGAGGTCCATTCATGATCAAACCAAGCATTACCTGATACTTGAACTTTTCCAGTAGGCAGTTCAAGCTGTCCAGAGACTTGAATATGTGGCTGACTATAATAATATGACGCTTGCTCTGAGTTTCTCAGCTTACGACTAAAACCTTGCTTTCCATGTTTTACAAAAGGCTTGTCTGTTGTAAAGTCCAAGCTAACCTTAACCTGTGTATTGATAGTAAATTCAAGGGTCGACGGAAACATATTGGATGACTGCGCAAGCCATTGCCAATTATCAATAAATGCATTAAATGGGGCAGTGGATATGCCCGCATTACCCACGCCACCGCGGGCAAAACGTTCTTCAAACCAAGCCTGTTTGCCGTCTCTTAAACCCACATGCCCCATATATTGCTGAGCATTCGCCCATGGCGTGCTTTGAGTGTTACTGACAAAACGAAACAGTGTCCACTGCAATGCATAGGGGTTGTCCTGTTCGTCGGTTAGATTGGCGGTGATATACCACCATTCCACCGCAAACTCCGGGTGACTGCCATGATCAAATGGAAAAGTAATGTTGTATCCTGGGATCACGTTAGCGAAGGTTTTGTTAGGTGTGTTTGTATCATCACTATTTTGCGGTGCTTGCTGCTCTACCGAATAACGACTCAAGCCAGAAAACATCGCCTCACTTTCTGGTGTTTCATCGTCATCAGCACTTACATCAGAATCAGAATATTTAGAGCAAGCTGCGACACTTGTTGCCAATATTAGCAACAGTAGATATTTGGCTAGAAACTCAAACACTTTATATCCTCAATTAATTTGCGACGACTCAATCTGTATAGAGGAAGCGCGACTACTATCACAATCAACAGGACACTCATCACAGCTGCCGAAAAAAGTTTAGAAGGTGTAATCAGTATGGGATAACTCCAACTAAATGCTTGCACATTAATCAAGTTGATCAACAGCCAAGTTAAACCAATGCCAAAAGGCAAGGCGACTAAACAAGCCAGTAAACTCAACAGGGTGTATTGTATAAGTGATAAACCAGTAATTTGATAATTACCCACGCCCATGCTTCTTAACAATGCCCTTTGAGGTCGATTATCCATGTCAATCATCAGCACTGAAGTGGCTAAAGACAGTGCCGCAACTAATAAAGTGACAATGTTTAACCCATCTGTAATCACAAATGTACGCTCAAAAGTTTGCATCGACAAAGCCAATAATTCGCGCGTTTGTATCGATCTGACTTGATTTGATATTGAGGCAGATGCCAGTTGATTGACAAATAGACTTTGTTGTTGCTTGGATGCAAAGTGCAGAGCAAATAGCGTGGTGTCGGCTTTATATTTGGCGAAATGGTCTAAAGCTAACAGGGCTTGGGCGCTTTGATTACCGTAATCATAATAGATACCCACTATCTGTTTAGTTTCAGGCTGGCCTGACTCCGCTTGAAAACTCAACTCTTCTCCCAGTGTTAATCCATGACGCAAAGCCAACTGCTGATTAACTAACACTCCTTGGCCTGCAGTGAATATTTGCCAAGCATTTGCTTGCTGAGCAGCAAATAATATCGCTTCTTGATACACGTTACTGCTGGGGTACGATCTAAGCTCTATGTTTGTTCGACTTTGGGGTTGACTCACTGGCTTATTAAGCAAAACTGCATCAAGGCCTTTGCGCTCAATCACATCCACGTCTATGTCTTGAGTGGCTAACCATTGGGTAAACACCTTTGGTGATTGAGTTGAAACATATTGATCGGCCACTAAACGCTGACTTAACCATTGATGTGTGGCTTGACGAAAACTATCAACCATCAGATTCATACCGATATTACTGGTTAGCGCAATAAAAAAAGCACAGCAGGCAATTTTACTCTTTTGCGATAAACGCACACCGTCCGCAGCCAACCAGCGAAATAATACCCATTGTTCTGGCAAACAGTGAAATAACATCTTTAGGCTCTTTGGTACGGTATAAATAAGCAGACTACAACCGGCAAGAATACTCATTGCGATGGCGCTAAAACTCATCAACATGCCTGTAGAGTAATAGCCTAGCCCCACCGCTAAGAAGCCTAATACGATGCTGGCATACAACCATGGCATATGACTTGTGTTCATAGCGACGCTTAAGTTGCGTAAAGCCAACCTAGTATTCAGCTGCCACATAGGTAAAATGGCCGCCGCAAATGCGCCCAAAATACAGGCAGCAAAACACTGTGTCATTAACGTCACATAGGCTACTTGTGTGTAACCAATTCGCACATCAAATAGGCTTTGCAGTGTGAGTGATACCAGCGGTGAGGCTAACTGGGCTAAAAAGACCCCAGCGATGGCACCGAGTGGCGCGCAAAGTAAGCTGATTAACACTAATTCAGCACCTTGCGCCCAATAAATTTGTTTTCTTGATACACCTAATTGCCGAGTGATCCGTAAATTTTGCCAGCGTTTCATGATCAATAAATGTAGGGCGTTCATAACGACGAACATACAAACCACAAACATCAAACATGCCATAGCTAACAAGTTAAGATGAAAACTGCCGGTAAGCTGCTGCGCGTGCTCGCCAGTATTAATGTTTTCAATACGAAGGTGTTCTGGCAATGCGGCTCTTAGTGCATTAGTGCTCTCATCATTTTTCTCACCCACTACCAACAGTTCGCTAATCTTTTGAGTGCCTAATACTTGCTGTAATTGCCCGATGTCCATGACGATCTCTCGTCCTAAACCGTCGATAGCAGTCACCGCTATCGACGGTAATAACTGGTTATTTTCAAGAGATAAAGTTTGTCCACTAATGAGGTTTAACTCGGTCGCAAAATCTGGGTGGATCACACTAGCAAAAGGAGGTCGCCATAATTGACCCAGTTCTTCTGTTGAAGTTGCGGAACTATTTTGCTCAACGTCTAATGTGTTACTGGCTGAATAACTGATAACCGAAAATGTATCTATTCCCAGTAACGATATTCGTTGGAGTTTACCTGTTATGGGATGAACAATATTCTGCGAGCTACGTAATATTGGGATAAGTTGGGTGAAGCCCAAACGACGAAGTGATGTAAAATCCTGCTTATTTAAGGAGTGACCACTTCGAGCAAGTATGCGTTGTTCGACTTGTTGTAAAAATGGCTGACTAGCAGACGCATAACTATTTTTTGCGGCGCTATTGATCACCAAAACTGCACTGAGGCCAGCACAAGCGGTGACTAACGCAATTAATACCAGTGCCAGGCGTAAAATATTGTGTTGGTAGCTTGCCCAAATAAGTTTTAGTAAAGGTGCCATGGTTAGGCTGATACAAAGTTTGAGATCTGATTTGGGGGCTGATTTGGCAGAGTATGCAGGCGTCCTTGTTGTAACAGCAATCGGCTATCTGCAAAAGCAGCTACCTTCGGGCTATGCGTTACAACAACTAACGTTAGGCCAAGTTTCTTGCATAATCCAAACAATAACTCACTAACACCTTGGCTATTGTTATCGTCTAAGTTTCCAGTAGGTTCATCGGCTAATACTAAGCTGGGTTGATGAGATAAGGCGCGGGCAATGGCCACCCTTTGTTGCTCTCCACCTGACAAATTAACCGGCAGTTTGTTTTTATGTGCGTTTAACCCTAACTGATCTAATAAATCATTGTGGTATGTGCCGATTGGCAAACCATTAAGTCTGGCTGGAAAGGTAACGTTGTCCCACACGGATAAGCAATCAATTAAATTAAATTGTTGGAATACTATGCCTAAGTGTTTTTTACGAAACTGATCAGCTTGAATTTCACTCATAGTGTTGAGTGTCATGCCCGCTACTTGAACTACACCCTTATCAGCGTTATCTAAAGCAGCGAGAATATTTAGCAAGGTTGACTTACCTGAGCCTGAATCTCCACTGATGGCTACAGATTGTTTGGCCACAAGATGAAAATCGAGTTTATCTAAGATACTTTTGTTCGAATGGCCATCAGTTATTTGTTTGACTAAGCCGCTAACTTGGATCATCTCTGCCTTATTATCTCGCTATGACGGTTTTAAACGTCCGCCAAAAAGTGTTCTAGATCTTCACCTGTTAGCTTTTTAATCTGCGAAAAGAGGTACCACAGTGCTGCAATCAACATCAGCATACTTGGGATCACAATCACAGGGTAACTCAAGGCCGTCATTCTGCCCAACTCTTCGGTGTATTCAGACGTACCAGGAACGCTGACTAATATCACCTTAGCCAAAATGTAATTAAGCGCCGCAGACAAGAAAAAAGAAGCCGCGACAATGTAAGAGCTAATCGCCATCTTTTTCTCAAATTCGCCACTGGTGCCAGAGTTTTCTAAGGATTGATTGAGGTTTTTCCAATTAATGATTTGTTCACTTAGCACAAACACTTTTAATAAAGGTTTACTGGTTCTCTGGGTGATCAGAACCGCAATACCAATAATAGCCGGGATCGTCGCTTCTTTAATCGCAATGTATTCTGCGGGTAGTTCTAACAAACTTATACCACCCGTTAAGAAAACACTGACAATGCCAAGCACTGAAAACGGGTTTATTTTGGCTGTTTGTTTGAGATCCCAAATGCCAAAGCCGATAGGGAAAATCAGCGCCGCCACAATACTCCAGGCAGGCCCCAAATATTCATCACTGCTAAGGTTGGTTAAAATCAACACGGGGATAATGATATTAAAGGCTAGGTTACCAAGCAGGCCTGTTTTTTTGGGTGGTTTAGTGTCGGACATCGATTACCTGTTGTTATGTATATGATTGCTTGTGGGCATTATACCCACACCACCTCAGAATGACGAATTCAGCGGGAATTTAAAGCGAAGGTTTTGCCCATAATTTTGCCGCAGCTAATCCGGCGATGAAACCAAATAAGTGAGATTCCCAAGAGATATAAGGGTTAGAAGGTAAAATGCCAAAAATCAAACCACCGTAAAAAAATGCTACTAACACTGAAATAATGATGAGTTTAAATTTGCCACTTAAAAAGCCGGCCAAAACCAAATAACCAAAATAGCCGTAAATCACCCCACTTACGCCTATATGTGTCGCAGGTCTGGCAAATAACCAAACCAATAAACCAGTAATAAGCATGATCCATAATGTCACTTGCAAATAGCGTTTTAAGCCATATTGCAGCAGCAAATAACTGAATATGCACAGCGGTATGATATTCGAGAAATAATGCTGCAAGCTGCCATGCACAAAAGGCCCCAGGATAATGCCTTTAAGTCCGGGCACGTAACGAGGAATAGTGCCTAATTGACTGAGCATACGTCCGGTGAACAAATTAATTACTTCAATCACACTAAACAACACAAAAATGGCGAGCACTAAACGAATATGTTGCTTGTTGTTCAAAGGTTTGATGATGGAATTCATTATTCAAATAATACGCTGTGAGAACCAATAACTAGATTCTGACTGATAAGCTTCACAATTGTCATGTCAAATTGTCACAAAATAATATGCGGCAAATAACGTGACATATCTTGGGTGATGGGCGATGAATCTTCTCTTAGTGAGATACCTGCCGCTTGATCATTCACCAACCACGAACCTATCAAGGTATGATTATTGCCAAATTGGGGCAGGGGATAATAAGCCTGATAAATAAAACCTTCCTCACCGTATGGGCCATCGGCATGTAACACGGTTTTGCCATTTTCAATTACGCTGATATTGGCACCTTCTCGAGAGAAAATCGGTTTTTTAACCAGTTTAGTTTCAGTCGTCTTGGCTAATTCATCTTCGAAATATGCAGGTAGCAAATTTGGGTGATTGGGGAATAATTTCCATAACATCGGCATTAAGGCTTTGTTAGATAAAATTGATTTCCAGATAGGCTCTAGCCAATTCACTTGTGCTTTTTCGATAGACTGAGCAAATTCTTCCCGTTGCATAAATTCCCAAGGGTAAAGCTTAAACAAGGTCTGAATTTTGTTGTCTTGTAAATCACTAAAACTGCCGCACTCAGCGAGGCCAATGTCTTCAATAAATACAAAGTCATTGCTTAAACCTGACTCTTTCGCGCAATCTTGCAAATACTGCACTGTGCCACGGTCTTCATCCGTATCTTGGCAACAGGCAAAATGCATCTGGCTGATATCGTAATGTTTGGCAATGGCGGCTAATCGATGTACCAGCTTTTCTTGTAATGAATTAAATTGATCTGCTTGTTTGGCAACCTTACCTGCATTGACTTGTTCTTCTAGCCATAACCATTGCCAAAATCCTGATTCATACAAAGACGTGGGTGTATCGGCATTATTTTCGTATAGTTTGGCTGGGCCTTTGCCGTGATAAGCAAAGTCTAAGCGTGAATAGAGGCTAGGATCTTGGTTTTTCCATGAGTCAGTAATCTGTTGCCAAAAGTGTTGTGGAATTTGGAATTTTTCTAGCAATTCTTGAGAATTGACAACCTTGTCTACCACAGCCAAACACATCTGATGAATGTCTTCAGTGGGCGCTTCTAAGTCTTGTTCAATTTGTTCGAGAGAGAACTGATAATAAGCCGATTCATCCCAGTAAGCTTCACCGCGCATGGTATGGAATTTAAAGCCGAACTCTTCGGCTTTTCTTTTCCAATTGGCACGTTCAGGGATGGCGACTCTTAACATAGTTTGTGCAGTGCAAAGCCTTTACAACTGAGGTTAACCACCCCAGCCACCTTTTCTAGAGCTGCTGCCCCAATTAGATTTAGCCCGCACACTGCTACCAAATCCACCGCGACTCATGGTTTTATTCACAGTAGGTTTAGGTTTCAGTGATTTTTCACTAACGCGCATGGTTCTGCGGCGATTATCGCCAAAATCATAGCCATCTGCACCTATCCATCTATTTCTATAAGATGAATTTCTAGAATAAGAGGTGAACATGGGCTGAGAGGAATACCCTCTAGGCGACATTAAGTTACTTAACATATAGCCAGCCATAAATGGCATAAAAAATGAACCTGATTGACCTCGCACTGTAGTACATTGGTTTGAGCCAAATTCAGACTCACAATCTCTCTGAGAGTTGTATTTAGGTCCTGTGCGTTCAGCTTCTTTCAACGCGTCGTCATAAGCAGTTTTGCATTGCTCGGCAAACTCAGGGTTGGCGTTAGTGCAGTCATTTACGCTGGTAAATACTGCTGCTTCTTGTTTGTCAGCACAAGCTGAAAGAAAGATTGCTGCAACGCCTAATGCTAAAGGTTTAACACTAAAGCTTTTGCGCATACTGGTCAGATTGATTGACTTCGAACGCTTGGTTTTATTGGATTGCATAGGGCTCTCCTAGTAACTCATACAAGCAGCGTTAAGCAGCCCGACAGAAATAGAAACCGCCGCCAAAATAGTCCCTGCAGACACTTCATTTTTGTCAATGCGGTCAGCGATTTTAGGCATAAAGGTAAAACGCAATAAGGCAAAAGCTAATGATTGAGCAATGATTGCCACCACGCCCCAGACTACAAAATCGATCAAAAATTCTGAGTTGGCCGCTGCGCCCGCTAAGGCGATACTAAAACCTATCATTGCACCACCAAAACCGATGGCTGCGGCTTGGTTTTTATGTACCTTTACCAATTCCCACTCATCATGAGGAGTAACAAAGGCGTACACCACTTTAAACACAAACAATAACAAAATTGAAACTGCAAAATACAGCGCAAAGTTGCCTAAGCCTGATATTGAATTTAATACTGCGTCCATTATTTATCCTTTCTTTGCTGGTTGGTATTTAATTGAGCGAACAATACGCCCTAACCGTTAATCGTAATATCTGCTTGACCAATATTAAAGCCAGTACTGATAACTAAGCAACGATCAAAATTGTTATTAATTAATTTTTCTTCAGCGGTGACCAATAAGGTTTCCGTTTCGTCGCCGGCAAGCTGACGTTCATACAACATCACAAATTGATCGGTCTCACTTGTATCGCCGTCTTCTTCATAGGTTTTTTCGGTCATAGCAACAGGTGGTGACTCTTCACCTACTGCATCCCAAACTCGCTGGTATTCAGCGTCTTCAAGTTGATAAGTTGGTTGAGATACACCCGAGGCAATAGTTTGCTTCCACTGGGCTTCTGAACCTATGGTTTTAGTTTCATAAAAATACCACAACTTTACATCTGTGATGTGATTTTCTGTATCACCACCATCTAAGATAACTTGTAAAAATGCGTCATCATCTGTGTAAAAGCGCAGAATTTTGCCACCGGTATCTAAATTCACTTCACCGATAGCTTGGATTAAATGTTGGCTAGCGGCTTTTTCAATCATCAGTTCTGGCTCAATTAGGCGCAGTTTAAGAGGATCCAGCTCAAACGAACCTCCTAAGTACAAACCCATAATTTCAGGTGTTTTAGGTTTTGTTTCAGTATCTTTTTTACCAAATAATTTGCTAAACATTTTATCCCTCCACAAAGTCATGCCAATGCAAGTCAATAATGCGCTCATCAGCGATGTAGAATATTTTGTCACCAGGCGAGAGCATTAAGTTCAAATCTGGATTAACCTGAATATTTAATTTTTCGTCAGCTTTGGCCATACCTATCAAGGTCGCACGATACTTGCGTTTAAGAATTTCAAAGATATGTTCGACTTTTAAAGGTGGGATGTGTGCTGGAATACTGACTGAATATTGTGCCTGACCATGATTAACGTCGAGTAGATCGTGATGTAACAAACTGGAACCCGGGTCAAAAGCTGATTTTGCTAACATCTCTACTGCGACACTAGGGGTACACTCCACGTTGGGGCAATGTTTTTGCAACAAACCGACTAGGCTTTCATCATTAAAATAGGCCACCATTTGCGCATTGGGATTACGCTGACTGCAATACAAAGCTGTGGTCATGGTCAAATCATCTTCGGGATTGTCCATTAATACCACGCGGGCATCGGCTACGCATGCCCTGTCCATATCGGCATCATTACTAAAGGTAGCGACTTTGACAAACTCAATTTGGCCTGGCAGAGGGTTAGTGATATCTACTCTAACACATAGGACTATAGTGGGTTCGTCTTCGATAGACGCTCGTTCACGGATTAACAGCTCTAATAAACGGATGGTGCGGTGACCATTCCAACCCAGCACAAGTATATGATCTTCAATATCTAAACTTTTCAAACCTCTTGCTCCTTTTTGCCACTGATTCGATACCCAACTTGCAATGCGTCCTAAAACAAGGGCAAAAATACTCAGACCCAATGGAATAATATAAAAGGATACTAAATATTTGCCTACAGTGGTGCTGGGTGATAAATCACCGTAACCTACTGTTGAGCCTGTGACGACCAACCAATAAATGAAATCCACTGATTGGGTGAGTGATTCTTCGCCCGCCAAATACAATAAGATCCAGCTGGTAAATCCATAAAAAATAAGCGCCAGTACAATACTGTACCAGCGCATCTCGCCGAATATCCGAACCATCATTTTTCGTATTCTGGGAAACATCATCCGTCTTGTCCTAACTTAAATAAGGATTGACTATTACTTACCTAAAATACGACTCAGTTCATCATCCGCTGACGCATTACCACCCGCTATACCAGCTTCAGCTAAACGTTTACTCAAATCATCACTAGACTCTTCAGTTGCGAGTTCTTCCGCTGCTTGTAATTCAGCATTACGCAGGTTTTGCTTGTCCTGAATACGTGACAATGATTCAGTGGCGGTTTTCATTTTGCTGTTAGCGCCTAAATGACGAGATGACACCGCAATCTGTGCTTTTTGCACTGACTCAGTAGCCTTTACCATATCAACCTGTTGCTCTAAGCGCTTTAGGTTTGATTTAGCTTGCTTAATATTAACAGCCAGTTGCTTCTCTGATTGTTTAAACTGATCAAGGTACTTCTGTTCTCCATCTTGCTCAGCACGTAAATCACCGACTTTTTGTGCACAATCCAAGGCCAATTGACGATCAGTATCCACTGCCTTGCGAGCATGGACTTCGTACTGCTCAACAGAAGCTTGCAAGCTGTCTACTTTTTGTTGAGCTAGTTTGCACTTAGCCAATATTTGAGTTCTGGCATGATCTGACTTACGTAGCTCGTCTTTGGCTTCGCGTATTTCTTGTTCAAGAATACGAATGGCCTGACTATCAGCTACAGATTGTGCCGCTTCAGTTGCTCCGCCTTTTACGGCAGTGATTAATTTTCTCCAAACTGACATGTTCTTTCTCCTAATTTATAAAATAAATGCTACTGTAAATGATCTTGATAAGCATCTAAAAATGCTTCGACATTTTGAAACAGGGTGGTTAGCTCAATCATCACGCTATCAGCTTTTGACTGTGAACTTAATGAGCCAAACGCGGTGTAATACTCTTCACCAGCGACTTGCGATATACCTACTGTTGTTAGTGGGAATATCATGTGCGTTTTTAAAATTTCATCGTTCAACGCCGCACAGTCTTTGACTTCGGTTTTGGAAAATAACAGTGATTCAACCAAAATCTGTTCACCGCTAATGGCTAACCAAGCATCTATTCCGTCGCTGTTTGCTACTAATAAACAATTTCCTTCTTTAGTCACAACCAAATCGTGGTTGTCTGCTAAAAGGGTCTCAAGTTGGTTAAGATCCCAAGTCATGGCTACTCTCCTGTAAGGATAATGACTAAACTGTAATTCAAAGATGTTAGCCATCAGTAATATTACGTGGCACAGTTTAGTCAGTTTAAAGTTAATGTGTCAAATTATATTTTCAACATTTGATATTTATATGTTTTAAATGTAAATTATAATTCACGTTTGGTTATTCGGTAAAATTTAATATTATGTCCAAAAATAATGATGAAACAACAAACAATACAATACCATCGCTTGCTGCCGATTGGCGACAACTGGTTCAGCGCCTGCTTAAGGCTGAAATGTCAAAGCGTGGCACTAAGTATCAAGATCTCAGCGACAGACTATCTAATATAGGGATACATCAAAGCGCTGACAACCTAAGAAATAAAATTAACAAGGGCATTATGGGTGCAGATTTGTTGTTACAAATCATGTACGTGTTGAATATGCGTAAGATTGAGCGAGATGACATCATCGAAATCTTTGCTGATTTTGGCAGCCCATTAGAATAAAAATTAGCCGCGTTTCTTTTTGTTGAAGTCGATTTTACTGACTACCCATGAGTTAGTCATTGCTTGGACAACTAGGGTAAACAATACCATACCAAATCCAATGGATTGTATTGTCCACCAGTAATCCAATTCAATTGGCAGCGACAGTACTAAAGCGATGGTGACCACACCGCGAAGGCCACCCCACACCATAACGGGGGCATAGTTCCACTCTACGGGACTTTTTAACATCAATTTGTCAAACGCAATTGACACATAGCTGGCAACTAAGTGTGAAACAAATGCGCTGAATATGTCAATAAATATTCGGGCAAAAAAAAGCCCGGAAACTTTAAACCGGGCAAAAGCAGTTTTGGGAGAAAACGTCAATAATCTAACTGTGGGGTAAGCATAATGCAGTAGGATTTATCTGCAATACAAATAGGGTATGCAGACTGGATTGCAGGTATTAAAAAATATACGTAAAATACGGGCAAATAATATTGAGACCACTATGAAACTATCTGATTTCCAATTCGATTTACCAGAAAACCTTATCGCCCGTTATCCCACCGAAAAACGCAGTAGCAGCCGCCTGATGCAGCTTAATGGCAACAGCGGTGAGGTTACTCACAAGCAATTTACTGATATTGTCGAGTTAATAGACCAAGGTGATTTGCTTATTTTTAATAATACTCGGGTGATACCCGCAAGGTTATTAGGCCAGAAAGGATCGGGAGGCAAAGTCGAGGTGCTGATTGAGCGGGTGTTAGACGAACACCGAGTATTGGCTCACGTTAAAGCCAGTAAATCCCCCAAAGTAGGCAGCAAACTAATGCTCGAAGGCACAATACAAGCTGAAATGGTCGCCCGACACGATGCTTTGTTTGAGCTAAGGTTTTTGAACGATGAGCCTGTTTTAGCTTTACTTGAACAGTTTGGTCATATGCCGTTACCACCTTATATCGACCGCCCTGATGAAGACTCAGATAAAGAACGTTATCAAACTGTGTATAATAAAGTGCCTGGTGCAGTGGCGGCGCCAACCGCAGGTTTACATTTTGATGAAGATATTTTACAGCAGCTCAAAGATAAAGGCGTAAACAGCGAATTTGTTACTTTGCACGTAGGTGCCGGGACGTTTCAGCCTGTGCGTGTTGACAATATTATTGAACACCAAATGCATTCTGAATACGCAGAAGTATCACAGCAAGTAGTCGATGCCATTTTAGCCACAAAGGCTGCAGGTAAACGAGTGATTGCAGTAGGTACAACATCTGTGCGCTCAATCGAATCGGTTGCTCAAACGGCGCTTAAGACAGGTACAGAACTGTCACCCTTTTTCTCAGACACTGATATTTTTATCTATCCCGGTTACGAGTTTCAGCTAGTCGATGCGATGTTAACCAATTTCCACTTATCTGAATCTACTTTGCTTATGTTAGTTAGCGCTTTTTGTGGAAAGGAAAATATCGAAAACGCATACCAACAAGCAATTGAACAAAAATATCGCTTTTTTAGTTATGGCGATGCGATGTTTTTGCAGAAGCAGGATAGTTAATTTGTATATGCTAATTGTTAGGATGGATTG
Organism: Paraglaciecola arctica; assembly: GCA_003232445.1. Classification (GTDB taxonomy): domain Bacteria; phylum Pseudomonadota; class Gammaproteobacteria; order Enterobacterales; family Alteromonadaceae; genus Paraglaciecola; species Paraglaciecola arctica_A. Next base: position 213 of record QIJM01000005.1, on the reverse strand, counting down.
GTATGAGTAGTGATTCAATAATATCTTGAAATCCTGCATCTAATCATATTTTTCGGTTACTAGGGCAATTTATGTCAGTGATTTTTACATTTCGTTAACTTATTATTCTAGTGCTTTTTTTATATATTTTAAACCGTTGATAATTAAATGAATATATTTAATGGAATAAAATTTGCTTAGTTTTTTATGCCATCCAGTTTTTGTTGCAACCAG
>QIJM01000245.1 GCA_003232445.1 Paraglaciecola arctica | reverse complement strand
CATTGATGCCGCAGGTTTTTTATGGGTAAGTGTTATAGAAGATACCGCACCAGGAGTCGAAATTATTGACACTGAAACCAATTCACAATTAGTCAATCGCTTAGAAACGCAATTAAACCCTAGCGTCATTCGTTTTATAGCAGAATAATCTTCTAGAAAAGTCAGCGAAGTTTTTTAAACATAGAGCATTTAGCTGATTTTACTGGAAATCGGCATCTCTATTGAACTATATTGGTGCCCTATATATTAAGTAAAAAGCCTCAATATGCCAGCAAGAAAACTCGATCTGCTATCAAAACATATCCTGCTAAAAGGCTTTGTCCCAGTCATTTTGATCATATTCAGCATTGTTGCGTTGCAATACTATTTCTATGCGCAAAATGAACTCAAAAACAATCAACAAAGCCTTGTTGTTATTGCACCCGATTTGGCAACAAAAATTGAAGGCAATAATCGATACACTGTCGGCTTGAAAACCATGGCTCAAGCACAAACCAATGGCTTGTTTGTGTTACTGACAGCTACAGAGTTATTTCTATTGAGTTTGGTCGGCTTAATTATTTCTGCTTGGCTTATCTATCGAGTACTAAGACAAACCAGCAAAAGAGTTAACCTCGCAATAAATGCGGCTAATGAACTCGTAAATGGGAAAATTTCTGATTCTGACTTGTATAATATATTGCTGAACTGTTTTACTGAAAGTAGTGCCAATGACAGCCTTATTGACGAAAAATGCCAACTTGCAAACAACACAAAACTGCAAGGTGCCCATGTTCTTGTCGTGGAAGATAACTTCATTAACCAACAAATTACCGCTGAATGTCTGGATCAAGTTGGCGTCACATACGACATAGCGGAAAATGGCAAAGAAGCCGTTGAACAAGTGCAAAAACATCAATATCACGCCGTACTCATGGACTTACAGATGCCGGTTATGGGTGGGATCGAAGCGGCTGAAATTATTCGAACCTTACCAGAAGGTGGATCTCTACCTATTATTGCCATGACTGCCAACGCAATGGAACAGCACAAACAGGCTTGTCTAGACGCGGGGATGAATGCACATTTATCTAAGCCGATTGAGGTAGACGAACTGTACTCCACATTAGAACAATATATTCAGCATCAACCCGTTACTAACAAAATATTAGACCAACGAGATACACCGACTGAATTGTCCGCTAGTAAAGCTGAGCTAACTCATGTGGACTTTAATTTGGCAATGTCTCGTTCTAATAATGAACAGTCCAAGGTCATAAGACTGATGGTTATCTTTAAAAATAGTCATGGACGTGAGCTACCACTATTCGAACAAGCCATTGTGCAAAACAGTCATAGCGAGACATCAAATATTGCGCATAACATTGCTGGAGTGGCAGAATACGTCGGTGCTGAAAATTTAGGAAACTTGGCTAGGGCTTATGAAAATTTTGACGGAGAAATAGGCTCTAATACTCATCTGAAAAGTATTCAAAGCTTATATGTAGAGCTAAAAGGGGTAATTCAGGATTTAGACAGGCTGCTTGAAGCACATACGCCCAATGATAGTGAGCTACCCCAAGGCAAAGAAGCTGACATTAACCCAGTACCTGTTGACACTTTGACATCTTTACCTACTTTTGTTCCTCTGCTTAATCCCTTCAGTGAGACAAAACAGATCCAACAAGTTCTGGTTGTGGATGATGATCCAGTCAGTATCGCGATATTACAGGACTTGTTGAAGGATAAATATCAACTGAGCACAGCAGAAAATGGCCAACAAGCCCTAGATAAAATCGCACAAGAGATGCCTGATCTCATACTTTTAGATATCCATATGCCAATTATGGATGGGTTTACAACATGTAAAAAACTAAAACAAACACCTAAGTATGCTGAAATTCCAATCATTTTTATTACCAGTGAAAATAATGCAGATGAAGTAAAATGCCTGACTCTTGGTGCAGTGGATTTTATATCGAAACCTTTTGTCAAAGAAATAGTCAAGGCACGTGTAACTACACATTTGGTTCTCAAACAAAAAAAAGACTTACTGCTGGCTCAAGGTTTAACCGACGAACTCACTCAAGTCGCTAATCGCCGAGCTTACAAAGAAAGGATCACTGACGAACTGGCTCGTTCAAAAAGGGATAAAACGCCTATATCTTTATTAAAGATCGATTTAGACAAATTCAAATTATATAACGACAACTATGGCCATTTAGCGGGCGATCAATGTTTGCAAAAGGTCGCTAGCTTTTTAGCATTACATTTAAAACGCCCCGCTGATTTTATTGCGCGGATGGGTGGTGAAGAATTTATCGTGATATTACCCAACACCCCTTTGGATGGCGCCCATGAAATAGCAGTGAGGTTAAAAAATAGCGTGGCGTCACTCGTTTATGAGCATGCTCTTTCTGCACATAAAGTAATAACGGTTAGTATCGGAATGACGACTGCCGAATTCGCAAACTTAGCAACTGTCACTGCCGACGAACTGATGACCCAAGCGGACATCAGTTTGTATAAAGCAAAAAAAGCCGGTGGCAACGAAGTAAATGGTGATATTTTTGTTCAAATATGATTTATTCATCTTGCACATCAAAAGGATAAAGCATAAATGCCTGAAAAAATAATGATTGTTGATGACGATCCCTCTAGCGTGGAGAAACTTTATCGCTTGTTACAAGATAAAAATTTTGAGATAGCTGTAGCCAACAATGGCGAACGAGCCTATAAAGTGGCGCTTAGTTTTAAGCCAGACTTAATATTAATGGATGTGCTAATGCCCGGCTGGGATGGTTATGAAACAACCAGAGTATTTAAATCCGATCCTCAACTGCAAGATATACCCATAATATTTGTTACCGCTAAATTAGAAGAAGCCGAAAAAGCCTTCGAATATGGCGCTGCTGACTACGTTTTAAAACCTTTTAGTAACATTGAATTGCAAGCCCGAGTTGAGTTTCAGTTACGCGCCATGAAGCGCTGGCAAGACGTGCAACAAAACAATACAAGCCTTAAATTTACTCTAGAAATGAAAGAAGATGAATTAGCAAAAGCCAAAGAGCAGATTGCCACTCTGAAGCAGCAGATAGAAGTACATATTTCAAATAGTACGTCGACAGATGCAAACACGGATGCACCGGCTCCAGGTCAGAGCGATTTGTCTGATAAAGAATTTGAAAAACAAATTAATCAACCTTAAACACAACCCAATAAATATTTTTCACTTTTAACTCAACCATTTGCCACTTCCTTTGGAGAGATCATGGATAAACCGAGTCTCGTAACAGTGTGAGTTCCCGCTCAACGACTCAAAAAGCGTTACGCATTAATCTTGATGAAAAGAAGTACGGCACCATAGTGGAAATTGGCGCAGGGCAAGAAGTAGCCCGACAGTTTTTCTTGGCGGGTGCGGCGGCAGGTACGATTGCCAAAACCATGTCTGCCTACGACATGAAATTTTCAGATGCAATCTACGGCGTGCAAGAAGACGGCCGCTATGTAAGTAACGGGCGCGTTAAAGCCATGATGGAACAAGAGTTTGACTTGGTGGTTGATAGAGTCGGTGATATTCGCTCAAAGTCGTCACGCTATTTCAGCTACGCAACCACTGTTGCTGCTAAAAGTTTTAATCGCAATAACGAATGCCATGCTTGGTGCGGTATAAGAGTGCAAATGTATCCTGGTGCTGAACCATCAAATATCACAGTGCATGTCAGAATGTTTGATGACAATGCCGAAGCACAACAACAGGCTTTGGGCGTATTGGGTGTAAACCTTATTTATGCAGCTTATTATTATTTTGAAAATCCCAAACAGATTATTAGTTCATTAACCGACGGTATGAAAGCTAATCGCATTGAAATTGACTCAATCGATTTTGAAGGCCCTTATTTTGAAGATACTGACAATAGAATTAAAAACATCCACCTTATCCGTAGCTGGAAAACTCGCGCCATTATGTTCAAACCTGATGGCAGTGTGGCGGTGCCTGCTGAGATGTTATACAAAAAAAATATACTCACCATTCGAGGCTCATTCCGCCCAGTCACCAAATTAAATGTAGACATGATTGAGCAGGGCCAAAGTTCCTTTTCTGCGCTGCCCGGAATCGACCCTAGCAACACGATTGCTATAGCCGAGATATCCCTTAACGATGCCCACGGCAACGATGCTAAAGTGCCAGAAAGTGATATTGTGGCAAGAGTGCAATTGCTCAATTCCCTTGGTTACAATGTAATGGTCTCGGATTACACCCGCTACTTCTCTCTCAGAGCCTATTTCCGCCAATTTACCCAGTTACAAATCGGTATAGTGATGGGTATGGTTAACGTTAAGCAAATATTCGATGAGAACTTCTACCGAGGCGTAGAAGGCGGAATTTTAGAGGGTTTTGGTAAACTATTTCCAGACAATACGCGTTTGTTTATCTACCCAGAAATGGATGAAGATGACCACGTAACAGAATTTACTGATGTAAAAGTGCCTGATCATTTACGCTTTTTGTACCGTCATTTGTTAGAAAATGGCTTTTTACATGGTATCGAATGTAGTGATCCATCGTTATTTAATATTTATTCCCGCAAGCTCCTTAAACAACTTACGAGTGGCCATGGTGGATGGCAAAAAAGCCTACCCGAAGGTGTAGCAGACGAAATTATCAAAAATAAGTTTTTCGGCTATCGCGGATAGACAACATTAGTTTAAATGAATAGAAGGTGGGCATGGTAATACCAATCCATCCTAACAATTAGTCACTAAATAGGTGATCCTGGCGGCATTGGTTTTAATTTGAACTGCGATTTCCACTCACCTAGACGCCAATATTGCTCCAACTGACGAGCCATCACTTTATTATGAGCATTACGGCCTTTGTTTTTTAACCACTTATGTAAATCAATCAATTGTAATTCAATTTCGCCACGTACTTCAGGTGCCAAGTTTTCCTGCTGCATGGCTTTTACCACTTGATCCAACACTAAATAGTTCACTCGTTTACTTAGCTGCGGGTAGTCTTTATCGATTCCGGCTTTTATGGACTGTTGAAACAATTCAGTCAATAAATACGCTAAATCAGGTGCATCTTTTAACTGTTCTTTTTGTTGGCCGATACGATTTAAACGCTCAGCTTTTAACAACAGGTTTAGGCTGTAACCTGCTGCAGATTCTGCCGCGCTGATGGGGTCAAATGTATGGCCAGTTCGACCTTTAAAGCTTTCGCGATTGCGGCTTTCACCATAAGCTTTTGGCGTGATCAGTCGAGCCAATGATTCAGGAATGCTCAAAAAGTCACTATGCAAGGTATTTAACATCGCAGCTAACGCACTTTTTTGCTGATCGGCAGACACGACTTTGACACCTTTAGCCGTTGCATAATCACCTTTTGATTCGTACTCGTAGCTCACCCCACCAATTAACTTGGCCACGGCATCTAATTGGTAACGATGTAACAAATAAATGGGCGCAAAGGTTTCTTCCAATGACGACAAAGTGGCACCCGTTTTAATCGTTTTAAGACCAAAGTTAGCCATAGCGACTTCACGCACTTCGCTGATACGACTGAGTTCCTTTACAGGGTCGGCACCATTATCCCAAAGATGCCCCTCTACATTGGCCGCATTCGATTGACGAGAATCGGGGTCGGACTGATATTTAAAGCCTTTAGCTCTCGCATCGGCAACTAAACGTTTTAATCCCTGCTGCTCGGTATTGGCATCGAGGTAATCTTGATAGCCATAAGCCACCACATATTTATCCCACTCACCCATGCCCACGTCGTAGGCATTATCTAGGCTAATTTTGCCATCCTGCACACTAACCAAAGGGTGAGGGTAATCCATTACAGATTCTCGGCCATATTCGCTGGCGGCAAAGTTGTGAGCAATGCCAAGAGTATGCCCTACTTCGTGTGCAGACAGTTGACGGATACGAGCGAGTGCCATCTCTTTTTGTTTAGAGGTATCCACTTGATCATCAGGCGCTCCATCAGCACTAAACGGACTGGTCAAACCTAAGGCAATGAGATAATCCTGTTTAACCCGCAGTGAACCCAAAGTGACATGCCCTTTAATGATTTCGCCGCTACGAGGATCAATAACAGAAGAGCCATAAGACCAACCGCGAGTAGCCCTATGCACCCACTGGATCACGTTGTATCGCACATCCATAGGATCGGCGTCTTCAGGTAACACCTTGACTTGGAAGGCGTTTTTATAACCGATAGCGCTAAATGCTTCATTCCACCATAATGCACCGTCTTTTAAAGCACTCATAACGGGCTCAGGAATACCTGGGTCAAGGTAATAGATAATGGGTTCAACAGCTTCACTCATATCCGCGTTGGGCTGCTTTTTACTCAAACGGTGCCGAGGAATAAACTGTTTTGTCATACTATCTTCAATTGGCACTGAATAATCTTGATAACTCACCGACCAAAATCCAGAAAAAGGTACAAATTTTCTGGGCTGATAATCCGTATCGGGTAACTTCACTAGTGAATGGTGTAAATGCACAGAAATACTAATAGGATCGGGGGTCACTTGATTAACATACTCACCCGGTTTAGAGCCGCCAAAGGTCACTAAGGCCTCTAACTCGGTATTATCAGGAAATGACTTACTACGCTTTAGAAACACCCCACTACGCTTTGGATCAACTTTATAACTACCTTGTTTAGTGCGAGTTAAACGCTGAGAAATTTGATGAATATCAGACAGTAAAAAAGCAGTATAATCGATGACAACCACATCATCGTCAGTGGCTACAACGGGGAACCCAGCAATCACCGAGTCAGCAAATGCCTCATCAATACTCGCTTGTTCGGCAAGATTAGATGAACTAGCACGATACTGTGTATTCAGTTGTTTAAGCAGCACCTTGTTACCAAAACGCTCAAACTTCACCAACCGAGTATCACCTAACTGCCCACGATCTAAACCAATATCATTCGAGCCAATACCTTGTGGCATACTGCTTTGAAATAGAAAAGGCTGATCGGCATACTGCTTTGAAATAGAAAAGGCTGATCAAACTTGTCAATTTTGAGGAAAACTTTGTCCGTCTCTATTTGATAATAAAAATCAAAAAAACCGGCTTGATGTCGCATATCGGCAGTGAAGTCCACAACACTAGTTTGTTTAATCGAGTTGGTAGCAAAAACCTGCGCTGAAAGAATCAACAGGCAAATAATAGCAAAACGCATGGGGCTTATCCTTTAATAATTGTATACATGCAACATTAACGATATTTGCTGGCAAAAAAAAGCAATGAAAGTAAATTGACATAAATAACGTTATAACCAATTTATTTTTAGCCAGAAAACAAGGTAAGATAAACTTCTACTCAAACAACTCGTATTAAGTTCCTTTTTCAATTTTGAACCCAACTGACCAAACTCATCATCATCGGTGTTTAATTGGCACCATGTTTGAATAACTTTTATTTTCAGTATATGGACTGACAATCACTATGTTTAACACCCTTAAATTTGAATATGGTTTCAAAGTATTCAAAGAACACAAAATAGCTTTTGCCTATGTGGTGTTTCTCATGGTTTGCGAAACAGCCGTAAGCTTGAGTGTGCCTTTTTTTGCAGGTCAATATTCTGAGTATTTTATCGCTAATGCCACAGGCATGGATCCAACTCATACCTACATTTTACTTCTGTGGTTTGTTTTATTTGGTATTCACGCCCTACTGAAATTTTTATCTACTTATAACGTCAACTTAATTGGCGCACGTTTAATGGCTAAACTTAGTTGTCGACTATATGACCATATTCAAGTGATGCCTATTCAGTATTTTAAAGAAAATAAACGTGGTGATGTGTTATCCATGCTGAGTAATGATTTAGCAGTTATTAGCTATTTTGCATCAAGCGTTTTGACTAATTTAGTGCCTAGTGTTTTGGTGTTAATTGGCGCGTCGATTTTAATGTTTAGAATAGAGCCCACTGTTGCCCTACTGATTATTTTTTTCGTGCCCGCTATATTTATAGTATTAAAATTTGTAAGCCGCGGCATGCAGCCTATTTCCAGAGCATTAATCCAAGGTCAAGCCGACTCAATGGCTATAGCCAGCGAAAATATTGGGGCTATTTCATTAATAAAAGCCTTTAACCGAGAATCTTCAGAATCTGACAAGTTCAAACACAAAACCACTGAAATACTTGAGCTTCGAAGTCAACAACTCAGGCTGCAAGCTATATTGTCTCCATTAGTACAATTTATGGCATCTATTGCTGTACTGATAGTAGTGGTAATAAGTTTTATGCGCTTTCAAACTGGCACTATCAGTATCCCTGATTTAATTAGCCTTATGCTTTATGGGCTAATATTTACTAGGCCATTAGGCGCGCTGGCAGGTTTGTATGGCCAAGTGCAGCAGGTTATTGGGGCATCGGACAGATTATTCAAATTTTATCATTTGGAATCAGAACCTCAGCCAAGTTCTAATCAACATTTATCGATAGACAATGCAGATATCACTTTCAACAACATCTCCTTTGCTTTTAAGGGCGTATCACCTGTGTTTGAATCCCTGTCATTTAAGTTAAAGGCCAAACAAACCATGTTGTTGTATGGTGAAAATGGTGGTGGAAAAACCACACTACTGCATTTATTGATGAAGTTTCATGAGCCGACTAAAGGGCAAATATTAATTGGCAATCAAGATATTGCGATGGTTAATAATTCTTCGGTACGCGCTGCTATTGGTATGGTCTCGCAAGATGTATTGTTGTGCAACGGCACTATTACCGACAATATTACGTATGGCGTGATTGACCCAAACATGGAAAAAATGCTTCAAGCCTGTCACATATCTGGAGCAGATAGATTTATTCAAGACTTGCCACTGGGATATCAAACCGCTGTAGGAGAAGGTGGTGTGTTGTTATCTGGCGGGCAAAAACAGCGTGTATCTCTGGCTCGAGCACTATTATTAGAACCGCATATATTACTGCTCGACGAGCCAACTTCTATGCTTGATGAATTTTCCCGTCAGTCTTTTAAAGATGAGTTCAAACGTTTGTTTAGTGAATATACGGTTATAGTCATTTCTCATGACCCTTCGTTCAGTGATGTAGCAGATGTGGTGTATAGACTGGATAATGGCGAGTTAAATCAAGAAAAGTGAGTCTAACTAAAGGAACTAAAAATGAATGTTGTATTAAAAGAGGGACTACTGATCCAAAAGGTAGTAGACGAAATAGTCATACTTGAGCCAGAAAGTGGCGATTATTACACCCTAAATGAAATCGGTGCCTTGATGCTTGAGCACTTCCAGAAAGGGCAGTCTATTGAGGAAATTGCAGCCAGTATTAGCAGTCAGTTTAATGTTACATCTAACGAAGTAGTAGAGGATTTTAATGCATTGATGCAGGAACTAAAAAATTGTGGTCTTGCTCAATAGCTCCATGATAAAAAGCTTTATCGCCCTACCCTTCAAATACAAACGCATTGCTTTTCGTAGTTGGTGTCTATTTATATACTGGCATGTTCTTATTTCACATGTGCCATATAAGTTTTGGAAAAACAATATTGTCTTTAAACAAAATTTGTCTAACAGCACTGATGTTACTTTGGCTGAAACAAGACGAATAGTAGCAGTCATTGAAAGTGTAGGGAGGCATCATTTTATGCAGGTTAATTGTTTACGCAGATGCATGGTGCAAAGGATTTTACTAAATAGTTTGAATATCACAACTAACCTAGTGATAGGTGTCAAAAAACAACAAGGTGAATTTTCAGCTCATTGTTGGCTAACTCACAATAACCGCATTATTAACGACTCTGAACAGACAATTGCTGAATACGTCGTTTTAGAGGAAATAAATATAGACACTAACAACACTTCCATTCTAAAAAAACTTTTCTAGTGGGGAAAATGGGTTTTTAACCAAGAAAAGGTCAGTATCGCGTACAACAAATCTACCTGCACTGAGGCAACGGGGTTTGTCACTACCCTATCAAACTCGGCCAATAACAAAGACTGATTAACAAGCCCCATATCAGCTAACCGCGGATCCTTAAGCACTTCTCGTAATTCACTAGCGTTCTCTCTGACTAAATTGCCAAAGTGCTGGTCAAATGTGGTCTTTTTAAGATTCCAACAGACACTTTCAGGCAAATGGCCTTGCATGCTATGGCGTAATAACCATTTTGGATAGGATCCTTGAATCAATTGTTTAGCTGGGATAGCAAAGGAAAACTCAGCTAGTTTTGTATTAAAAAATGGATGGCGCACATCAATATCAAATTGTTGGGCTACTTTTTCATAAGAACGAACGGCATTGTAAGTAGAGGTTGTTTTAAGACTTTCGTATCTATTGTAACCCACAGGATCGGTCTTTATATCAAATGGGTTATCTATACGTGTTTCCTCAACCGCTAATGACTTTGCCTTATCGGTTAACCAAATAGGTACAGCTTGTTCATTTTGAGCTTTTCCTCTAACTGTCAGCATTTTTAACACTATTTCTGGTACAAAAGGTTTCACAAATAAATTTGATAGCGTTTGGCGTTTCGACATGCCAATCGCGACGCACGCCTTAAGTACTTCAGTGATGACTCGCCAATCGCCTTCCTTGAACCTTTGTGTATAGGCTGCGCTATGTCCCCAGCACATCTCATCACCGCCGTTACCTGTAAGTAGTACATCGGCGCCTGCATGCTTAACTAAGGCTAATTCTTTTACATATCGAGGGGATAGTACTGTTCCTGGGCTTTCTAGGTCAGATGGATACAACGCCAAAAAGTCTCGGTCTTCGCCCTCATCTACCAACATTTGAATATTTTGATCAATTTTTAAAAAACTCAGCATATCCTTAATCAATTGACTTTCATCAGATTTTTCAGATTGCGTGTATATATGGGATAAAGGCACAACCTTTTTGTCTGATGCACTTAAATAGTCGTTAGCCAAAGCTGTGACACTTGTTGAATCTAAACCACCACTCATTTGTGAAGCAATTATCTGTTGCTCAGAATCACAGGCATTAGCAACGCTACTATTTAACAAGTCAAAGAAACGTTCCGAATATTCTGTTTGGCTATCAAAACTGACTTTATCTTCGGGTTCAATATCCCAAAATTTAATGATTTTAGCCCTGTTTGACAGGAGCCTGTAACCAATAGGTAACACGTTTATTTCTTCAAAAAGTGATATTGCAGGGTTAGGGTAGCCGCTCAACCAACTAGACAAACCGCGCTCAGAAAGCTTTAATTCCCTACCCAGCATGGTTTTAATAAACTGCAAGTCGGTAGAAATCATTACCCCATTATCCTCCTCGATCCAGTATATCGAACGAGAACCAAGGGGGGCTGTTGCTATATGGATACTATTTTCATCAGCTGCCAAGCCCACAAGTAGAAAACTTTTTTCTAGCTCAGCAAATACTTCACCTTTATGTTCGGCAAACATTTTGCTCAATTCTTGTGCAACTCTCTCTGTTGAGGTGCAGTTTTCGCCGTTTAAAGACGAAGCCAAGCAAATTTTAGAATCGGCGTAATCGCCTAAGAGTATACTTTTATTAATTTTTTTTTCATTTAAGTGTGAAAAATTAACTTTTGGTTTGATCTTTGCAATACCGTCAAGGAAGGCAAGGAAGGCAATTTGTGTATTTCCTTTCTCAATCAATATGAGGTTATCTAAAAGTTTCGGAAAATGTGCAGTTAGCATTTTTTGGAAGATTTCGAAATCATGCAGTATGATGTTTTTGTGGATTTTTTGTGGATTTTTTGTGGAAATAAATAGAAACATTACTTTTCCCAACCTTTGCAATATAATTTCAAGTATATCAATAATATACTACAGATAACTTTAAATTAGCCAACTAAAAATAGGCGTATAAACGTCAAAAATTAATAATGTCGGAATTTTTTACAACTTACGGACTGAATTAACACTCAAAGCCTTAAAATGGTAAAATATAATATACTCGACCCTGTAAGACTTTGTATTAAAAAGAATATATTACGTTTTACTTATTTATTGTAAAACTTTAGGTATATTTAAAAACTTTTGATGAATTAGATTTTTTAATTGATCATAAACACCCTAAATTTTTGGAGACGGATATGAAAAATTTTTTACTGGTAGGATTTCTATCAATGTTTGCTGCAAGTCAAGCACAAGCAGGATTTATTAGCCTTGTTACTGGGGCTGATATGGCAGGCATTGAAGTAACTGCTACCTTCAGCGACATGTCAACTGAGACGTTAACCTGGGAAGCGCTTACTGCCGACTCTGGCGGTGTGTCTGGAACAGGTTGGACTCTAGTTCAAGAAGGCAATACGTTTGGCGAGCTTACTGGGGGGGGTATCGTTGTTGGAGCTTGGACATTAATAAATAACTCTGCAACATTAGAATCATTGTTTATTAATTTATTACCCGCTAATTTCATATTCGATACGCTATTTGGTGATGCATCTGCAAATGGTTCAGGTTCGGGCAGAGAGTTTGTATCAGACGTAGCAATTGGTTCTATGTTTGGTGGTCTTCTTCAAGACGAACTTTACTCAACCTTAACGTTAACAGGCATAGAAGATGGTCAAACTCGGTTTTTGATCGACACAGATTTAGTATCTGTATCTGTATCTGCACCTGCAACAGCTTCTATATTAATGCTTTCGCTACTAGGTTTAGTAATGAATGCACGTCGCAAACAGGCTTAAGGAGAGTTTACATGATTGATTTAATCAAAAGCACGAATGAGAAAAACGAGTACGTAAAGCCTGAACTAACTAAAATTGGTAGTTTGGCTGAATTGACTCAAGGTTTTGCTGGAAGTGTTCCAGACGAGAATGGTGGTCATACTAAGCGTAATCCTTTCCAAGGTTAGAGCTAGTTTATTTTTAATAGCCCGCTACAGCGGGCTTTTTTTATTGGTACCGATAAATATTTATTTAAATGAAGAGTCAACAACTGAAATGTTGAGAACTATGATTTTTATTTTTTCTCGGTTATATGCTGTTTTCTCATTAAGTGCGTGTGAATATTGAATGGATAAAGAACCGAGTGCCCCATTGTTTTTAGAGCCACTACATGGTGTAGAGTTACTATTCAACAACTGCGAACCCAAACACAATAAAAAATTACCATTTCATCTAAACGTAACATTAAATTACGATGTTGAGATCGAATCAAATTCTTTACCAATTTGGACAATGTTAGATGAAGGAGCTAGGTATTCGTCGCTCGTTGAATTGTATAAAGACGGCAATAAACACAGACTCACGGTAAAATGTGAAGGTGAAGGGTCGTTCGTATTCGACGACTCAGAAATGCTTATCGACTGGCAGTCGGCTGGAACAGGTTTTGAGCACTATCTACAAAGCTTAGGGTTAACATGTTGGTTAGAATTACAAGGCGTACCTTGTATTCATGCTAACGCTATTACTCTGGATGATGACTCAGCACTTGTTATTGCTCCAAGCAGAACAGGTAAATCTACGTTGACTACACTTTTGGCTAGCCATCAGTTCAAATTAATGACCGATGACATGGCGGCAATACATCCTTCTGGTGATGGCATATTTACGATATATCCCAGCTGGCCAAAAGTTCGTTTATGGCCTGATATGGCAAATAGTTTAATTGGCATGGAAGTTGATACACATGGTAATAGTGGAAGTAATGTCGGTGAAATGGACGAATACAGCATCAATGATGTATTGCTGAAAGACAAACCTCTGATAGCTGCACCACAAAAAAAACATGTGCACCAAAAGTTTGCAAAATATGAAATTAAATTTGACGAAAGTAACAATGTTTGGCGTCACAAACCAGCACAACTTAAAGTAATATATTATTTAGAGCGGCTTGAAGAGGCGGCTAACGTAGAATGCAAAATTGAACGTCTCAGTGCGAGTAACGCACTAATGATATTGTTGCAAAATAGTATGCTAGCTAACGCATACGTAAGTATGGGTATTGAAATGGAAAGGCTAACAAGTTTAGCTGAAATATTGGAGTCGATACCTTTATTCAAAATTAGCTATAGGAGTGGCTTAAGTAACTTGGAGAATGTTGGTGACAGATTAAAACAGCATATGAGTGCATGCTAATCATGAACCCTTTTGTAGTAACAAATAGACGAGACTCAGCGTCTAGATTTAATGGATGTTGTAAATGAGTGAAAATGACGGATCCGTCAGTAACAATATTAATCAGTTTGCGTTTATGTATCGCTTCTTAGATATTGCCTTAATACAAATATGCTTGGCTCTAGCTAGCCTTCTTTATCTTGGTAAGTACGACTCTAAGTATTTTATCATCGCTTTGGTTGCTAACATTAGTTATACCTTTTTCGCTGAGCTATTTGCGCTTTATAGGTCATGGCGAGCAGCCTCATTAAAGGAAATGCTGTTTTACGCATTCTCGAGTTGGGGTCTCACTTTATTCCCCGTTTTCTTGTTCTTATTTTTTACCAAAGAGTCAGAATATTTCTCAAGGATAGTATTGGGTTCTTGGATAATATCTACTGCTATTGCGCTTTGTGGGTGGAGAGTAATATATCGCAAAATTCTTTTTTCTATTCGCAGGAAAGGCTTAAATACTCGCTCCATAGGCGTAATAGGTCTAACCGAGCGAGGTATTACCTTAATTAACGAAATACAGCACCATCCAGAAACGGGTTACAAACTCACTGCTATCTTTGATGAACGATCGGCAGACCGACTCAATCCTGGCTATGAACATTATTACAAAGGTGGCATTGATGAAGGGGTTAAAATGGCACAAAGAGGTGAAATTGAAATACTCTTTATTGCACTTCCTATGTCTGCCAATGCTCGTATCGACAAGATTTTAAAAGTATTGGGGGACACAACTGTCGACGTACACCTTATCCCCGATACGTTTACCTATAATCTGTTACATGCTCGTATGGGCCATGTAGGTGAAATGCAGACAATCAGCGTTTACGACAGCCCCATGAAAGGCGGTTCATCATTATTAAAACGTGCAGAAGATATCATTCTTGCTAGCATTATTTTATGTATCATTGCTATTCCAGTGTTAGTCATTGCCGCGGCTATTAAGCTAACCTCAAAAGGCCCTGCCATCTTTAAACAAGATAGGTACGGAATGGACGGTATAAAAATCAGGATATGGAAATTCCGCTCAATGACCACTCAAGACAATGGCGATGTTGTAAAGCAAGCCACCAAAGGCGACGCCCGCATTACCAAACTAGGGGCGTTTTTACGCAGAACATCCTTAGATGAACTCCCACAGTTTTTTAATGTATTACAGGGTGACATGTCAGTAGTAGGGCCAAGACCCCATGCTGTTTCTCACAACGAAGAATATCGCAAGAAAATCGACTACTACATGCTTAGGCACAAGATGAAGCCCGGAATAACCGGATGGGCACAAGTAAGTGGATGGCGAGGCGAAACTGATACAGATGAAAAAATGGAGATGCGTATCAGATACGACTTACATTACATTAGAAATTGGTCGTTGTGGTTTGATTTTAAGATTGTGATATTTACGATTTTTAGAGGATTTGTGGGTAATCATGTTTATTAATAACTCTTTCTAATTAGAGAGCGGCAGTTATCTACAAAAGCACTATAAAAGATGAAAAGTATAATATGACAGTCAAAAAAGTTCTTGCGATTGCCTCTGGTGGTGGACACTGGAAGCAACTGATGCTTATCAAAGATGCCTTCGCCAATAACAAGGTTAAATACGTTACCACTATAGAGGGGCTTGCAGCGGAATCTGGTATCTCTGAATACGTCATAGTAAAGGATTCAAATCAAAATGAAAAAATCGCTGTGCTGATATGTCTCTTTCAAATAATATTCATAATGATCAAGTTTAGGCCTCACATTGTTGTCACAACAGGCGCTGCGCCCGGTGTTTTGGGCATTTTTGTGGGTAGACTAATAGGCTCCAAAACTATTTGGGTTGATAGCGTTGCAAATTCTGAAAGGCTATCAATGGGGGGTAAAATATCCAAGAAATTTGCTCATATTGTGCTCACTCAGTGGGAACATTTGGCTGAGGAAAATATTTTTTTCAAAGGTTCTGTATTTTGAGGTCACTATGATTTTTGTTACAACTGGTACGCAATTCCCTTTCGATAGGTTGCTTTTATCGGTTCAAAAATGGGCTGAAGTAAATAGGGGTGAAAATATAGTCGCCCAGACTTGCTCATCGAATACGTCTTTCGAATTCATGGAAACAAAAGACTTTTTAAGTCCTTCTGAATACACCACATTAGTCTCCTCAGCAACGGTTATCGTTGGGCATGCAGGAATGGGCACGATAATAACCGCTCACGAATTTAACCTTCCCATGATAATTATGCCCAGAAGATTAGCGTTTAGTGAACACAGAAATGACCACCAAATGGCAACAGTCGCGAAATTCAGAGGCACCAAAGGCATTCACATCGCTGAAGATGAACAAACATTGTTTTCACTATTAGATAAATCAAATCAGCTCGAACCCTGTGGAAATTCGACACCACCAAGTAGGACAGCGCTTACGCAGTATTTGTCAGAGCAGATTAGTCTATAACCCCCTGAAGGATCATTTTACGTGAATATTGTTGTTAATCTCAAAGCATTTAAAAGGCTTCTAAAAGGGGAAACTAGGCGAGCACGTTACGTCATCAAATACTTACTTGAGAAAAAAAAAGAACCGTCACAGAATTTATTTGAGTTAGGCAAGCTATACGAAGGCAGCCCTCTTAGTGTTAAAGGTAACTACCCGACTCAAATACTAACGCCACAGCATGTAAACTGTATGACCACTTTTTTTGATGTTGAACCAATCAGTCCCTGTGGTAATTTTTTGTTAGTTACGATAGTGCCAATATTAGAGCGTATCCCCTTCCCTGGTGACCTAGCTCAAGTGTGTGTTATTGACATCAGAACAGGTGATTACCGGGCAGTATACAACACACTAGGATGGGGGGCTCAGCTTGGAGCCAATGTGCAGTGGGGAGAGAATTCTGGAGTGGTGTTTTGCAACGATCTGATCCATGAGCAAGCAAAAGGCATTAAAATCGATGTCGACAGCCTAGAGGTATCCGAACTGGACGGTCCAATCTATTCGTTAACGCAAGATAAAAGCTACTCTTACGGTGCAAACCTCAAGCTAATAAATGCCTTGATACCTGGATACGGCGTACCTGAGCCTGTGATAGGGAGGCATAGACAAACTGAAAACGTATCTGAAAATGAAGGAATATGGAAAACCAACCTAACAGACGGCTCCACACAACTATTTATGTCAATTAAAGACATAGTTGAGCAAGTGCGATACCAAGAAAAGATAGATGGAGGCACCTATTATATCTTTAACGTTAAAGTCAACAAACAACATTCGAAACTTCTCGTTGTCCTATTTGCCAAATCGGTCAACAAGCGGATTGGCTTCGTCCTACAATTATTGACCATAGACCTTATCAGCAAAGCAGTAAAATTAGTCGTCAGAGACGCAGAGTGGTCTAAAGGCGGCCACCACCCAAATTGGGTAGATGACGGCGAACATATTTTGATGAACTTAAAATTAAACGGCAAAGTCATGCGCTTTGTCAAAATAAATGCAAACACAGGAGATAAAGAAATTTTATCCTCAGAGTTTGTAGGAGGTGGGCATCCGTCATTTAGTAAAACTGGGCGATATATATTAACTGATGCCTACACAAGTGAAGGACTGACCGACAGTGATGGCAATGTCCCTATCAGACTCATTGACTTAAAAAATGACGAAGAAACAGTTATCTCAAAGGTATATACAAAACGTTTAGACGGTCCCTGCAGAATAGATCCTCACCCTGTATGGTCGAGTCATTCCAATAGAGTGATTTGGAACGGTGTAAGCGAAAACAAAAGACAAGTATTTTGTGCGGATTTAACCAACTTAGCAGAGTAATAGATTAATGGAACGTTGTTAATGAAGGACATTTTTTTAACGGTATTGACTAAGTTTGGTACCAAAGGTCTCAATTTATTTACTTTTATCATATTAGCTCGTAACTTAAGCATTGAAGAATTCGGTCTATATGGGTTTATTTTCACTACATCTTTGCTTTTATCTGTGCTGTTGGATACGGGCTTTAGAAACTCCTCGGCATTTTATATTGGTAAATCTCCGAAGCAAGTCACCTTTTCTGCAAATATTTTGTTACTGAGTTGGGTACTACTATTTCCCTTGATGGTTGCACTGTGTTGGATTAGTTTTAACTACTCAGGACTAGAGTCATCCACAACTAACCTCCATTACCCAATAGTAGTCATAACTGCGTCACTGCTATTTATTCGGATGGCGCAAGGCATACATTTAGGAGACGGTAACATTGCTCAAATTAACCGTTCAGAGCTTATCCCAAAAACACTCTTATTTATTAGTATCTTCGTCGGTTACTTAACTGGAAGCCTAAACTTAACATTTGCACTTTGGGCCTTTGCTTTATCAAGCTTATTAGGCGCGGCGTACCTGTTACACGGGATGAAAAATTATATAGGTTCATCGGATCCAACTATAGATAAAAACCTAGCAAAAAAGATTTTTAAACGCGGCCTATTATTCATGCTAGGCGCGCTATTGATGATTGCATATAAAAAGACAGGTTTTTATGTTGTCAGTTTTATGGACGGGTCATCCAGTGCGGGAGCTTACTTTGGAGTCAATCGCTTAGCAGAAGTATTAACAGAGATCGGCTTGGCAATATCCTTGGTGCTATTTTCAAAAAATGTTAGAAACACCAATCAAAGCGAGAGGCTTGCTTCCACAGCGAAAACACTAAGAACATCTTTATTCCTCCTGACAATTTTTGGTTTATTTTGTATCCCTTTAGCACCAATCATTTTGCCATTAGCTTTAGGCAATGAATTTACAGGCTTTGAGAACCTTTATCGGATTGCGATAGTAGCTGCAGTACTAGGTATTATCCCGACGGTTATATTCCCTACGCTGGCGATCATTTTCAAACCACTCACTGTGGCAGTTTGGTATTTACTGGGTCTGTTAATGTCATCGTCACTGTCAATTATCGCGTTTGAAAATTATGGATTAAATGGTGTGGTTTTGGTATTGGCTATTACGAACGTAGTGTTGACGAGTATCATTATTTTCAGCGTAACTAACAAATATGGTGGGAGCCCTTTTGACTACTTATTATTAAAACGTTCAGATGTCATACTTTTGATTAAAACGATTAGACAAAATTAAATAAATAGGTCTGTAGATGAGCACAACAGCTTACTTAAGCATTAAAACACAATACGAAAATATTGGAGACGCATTCATCATAATGTCTCTGATAGAACAGCTATCAAGACATGCGAAAGTCATTGTCGATGTAAGCCGATGTCCCGAGGAATTTATTCAAAGTGTCGAGCATCACTTAGGAGAAAACGTAATATTTAAACGTGGCCTAGGCTCAACTCTAACGACTATTGCTGCACCGTTTTGGGATAAATTTTTAAACAGGCAAGCATACTACTTTTTGATCCCGGGAGGGTTTTCAGGGGAAAAATCTCCCGACAAATATTTATTGGGATCGGCATACAACTTACTTCTGAGGGCAATGAAGATAGTTGGTGTAAAGGTTTGTCAGGTAGGCATGTCGTATGACAACTTAGGAGTAAGGCACAAAAAACTTTTGATGCAAAAATCTAAAGTTTTTAGCTTTCATTACCCTAGAGATCTGATTACGAGCCGTTACTTTAAGGAGCTTGGCGTCCCACATTCAGGCGTCATACCTGACATGGCATTTAACCATTTCAACGGAGCAATAAAATTCAATAACGAGGTTAAAGAAGATCGAACTAATATTATTTTCAGTTTTCGAACAGATAAAACCTCTATTGACATCCAAGCCATAGAGAGTGTAGTCGCTAAGGTCATCAAGTCAGCGCCCCAAGAGACCAAATTTGTCTTCCTGTCTCAAGTAAAAAGAGATGATAATTTTGCTGAAAAATGCTTTAACAAATATGTAAATACAATACCCAACAGCTCGCTAGTGCTGCACCAGCATCAATTTTCACCTTTCTTTAAAGAGTTTCAACAAGCAGCTCTTGTTTTTTCTAATAGACTACATTGTTTGTTGATTGCGGCTCGCTGCGGTGCCAGTGTCAGACCCGTGCTTCAAGAAGCAATCAATACTAAGATTGTAGGAATATGGCGAGATATGCAACGAGATGAAGATATATTATTGCTGGAGGACTTGCAGCTTAATCATCGTCTGAGTTACGAAAACCTGACTGATACTTTACCACTCGATATTGACGCTCTTGGCAAAGAGATGGATAAGACGTTTGCTCACATTTTTCAGTTTTCAAATTAACTATGGATATTTGATCGGATGAACTTAGTCCTCAACAGTAAATATTTGGTTCTTCTTTTGAGTAGTTTGATATTTCTCGAAGTATCACTGCCCCATGTTGCAGGGCTAAAGTCTACCTATCTTATTATGATTGCACTTTTAGCGGTTATTGCTATTCCAGCCATCAACAACTTTAGGCAACTTAAGCTTAAGTCTTTTTCTTTCTGGCTTGTTGCACTAATGGTCATCTATTTTCTTTTTTGTTTGTCTAGTGTGTTTTGGTCAGTGACTAAGTTCAGCACCGTCGTGCATTCATTACTCTATTTGATCACTCTATTTTTTATCCTCGGAGCGTGCAAATACGACTCGGAGAAAACCATCGATATTTTTCAGAGGATAGCCGTTTTTTGTATGACGGCGAGCTGGCTAGCATTAATTATCAATCCAACATTCGCGCTCCAACAAAAGGGAATGTGGAGATTGCGTGGTATTTTTTATCATGAATTTGAATTGGGTTTTATTGCTGCGGTGGTGGTAATAATTTGCGCTATTCGCTGGGTAAAAAATGATGTTAAGCAGCGATACAAATCAGCCTTAAATTTTTACATAATCGCCGGGTTTTCTATGGCTACCTTGCTCGCCACTCAAACCAGAACTTTGCTTGCGTACACTGTTATATGTGTTGGCATAGCTGTATTGTTTTACTCAAAAGGAAAAAAACGATTATCTAGTATTTTTTTAGTGGGACTTACTCTATCTCTTCTATTTGTATTTCAGGGAAATATAGCAGCAACCTATGACAGAGGGGCGTCCGATTCCACCCTCTCTGGCAGGATTCTAATTTGGGAGAGAACTCTCGCATTAACGAAGAACAACGAGTTGTTAGGGCATGGGTTTGGTTCGTTTACTGATAAAAAGTTTGACGTTTTTTTTACTGGTAATTATCGTCCCCCGCATGCTCATAATACTTGGATAATGAGTTATTTCGAAACTGGGTTGGTTGGCGTGTCGATACTGAGTTTGTTCTTAGTGCTCCAATT
Source organism: Paraglaciecola arctica (assembly GCA_003232445.1). Classification (GTDB taxonomy): domain Bacteria; phylum Pseudomonadota; class Gammaproteobacteria; order Enterobacterales; family Alteromonadaceae; genus Paraglaciecola; species Paraglaciecola arctica_A. Next base: position 29,184 of record QIJM01000245.1, on the reverse strand, counting down.
ATTATTTGGGATTGTGTTGTCAAGAAGAATGGGAACACCGTCATATGGTTTTTTTATGAGTTTGTTAGCGACTATGATAGGTGCGACAAGTCTTATATATGGCGGCAAAGTGGCAGCTTTAAGCCTCATACCTTTGTTATTACTATTGCAACAAAGCAGAGAACTTGGGATAGGCGTTTTTGATAAGAAAAGAAGAGGAGGATAAATGCAAAGCACAGCTAAGCAGACAAAGAATATAACTTTTAGCATCGTTATCCCTGTGTACAACAGAACGCAATCATTAAGAGACGCGCTGGCCTCGGTAAAGCAGCAAACATATGATAATTATGAGTGCATCGTCATTGATGATGGTTCGCAAAACTCAAATGAACTGAAAGGTATTGTTAACGAACTAAAAGACTCGCGCTTTAAGTATATTCATCAGAATAATTCAGGAGCTAGCAAGGCCAGAAACAATGGAATTGAACACGCCACTGGAGACTACATTGCATTCTTGGACTCTGACGATCGATTCGTACCCGAAAAACTCGAAAAACACTTACAAGCAATCAATAAGGTCTCCGAAAAAAATGCTTCGTACTTTGGCTTTTCTAGATTACAGGTCGATCGTGGATTGGATAAATATTGGGTAAAACCCCAAAAAGGCCCCTCAGACTTTAGCCATTTCGATACTTACTTATTATGCACTCACGGTTGGGCTCAAACCTCAACTCAAGTACTTAGCAGTTTATTGGCCAAACAAGTTCTGTTCAACGAGGCATTACCTTCCTCACAAGATGCTGACTTCGCTCTTCGTTGCTGGAGTGCAGGAGCAAATATGGTATTTTTACCTGAAGCTTTAACAATAATGGAAGATCGGTTTGACCCAAACAGAGTTTCTAAACAAGCGAACCATAAACCACTAGTAGCTTGGATAGACAGCATGAAGGATAAGCACATTTCCGCCAAAGCTTATTTTGGATACAGAGGATGGCAAGTCGCCAGAGTTGCCTCTAATCAAGATCGCATAACAGCCTTAAGGTATTACCTCCCGTCGGTTATTAGAGGCGCATTTTCTCCTTACATGGCATTAAACATATTTGCTCAAATAATTATTCCGGTCGCTACATATCAAAAGGTTGCCACGAAAGTTATAAAGATGTTTGGAAATAAAGAAAAACCATGAAGAGAATTGAATCTTTGCAGATGATGCGGGGAATTGCCGCCATTGCCGTGGCACTTTACCACACTCACATTATCACCTTGGAAAAAGGTTTCGCTTACAGTGAAACGTTCTCTTCAATTGCGATTCATGGATTTTTGGGTGTTAACTTCTTTTTCATATTAAGTGGCTTCATAATATTAATGGCGCATTCGAAAGATATCGGCAAACCTGATGCAATTAAAAGCTACATAGGAAAACGATTTATTAGAGTATACCCCGTTTATTGGATATTTCTGACGCTTTACATAACAGCAGCGTGGTTTGGATTAGGCAGCCCAGATTTTTCTTGGGAATTTAACAAGATACTCAGCGCTTATACATTGTTCCCCCCCGCTACCGACTTAAAACTTCCCTTGCAGGTAGCGTGGACTTTACTGCACGAAATCCTGTTTTATTGCCTTTTTATCGCATTCATAATTAATAAGAAACTAGGTGTTGCCGTTTTCACAGGGTGGATCATCGTCATGGCTTTGCCTCTCAATACAGAAAACCAATGGTGGGGTCGAATAGCGTTGTACTGGAATGTATACTTCATATTTGGCATGGTCTGTTACAAGTTAACAGACAAAATGACGATAAAAACGAGCCTACTTTCTTTGCTTGTTGGCTTATTCCTGTTGGCTATTTACTTCTTTGAATTCAAAATCACAATCGGACAATTAGTGCGGGATTACGAATATTTACATTTACTACTCGCTCCCGCGTTTTCTTTTTTGGTATTGGGCGCGGTCGGTATTGAGCAAAATGTAGACATGAAATTCAACAAAATCTGGCTATATCTTGGTAATGCATCCTACTCAATTTACTTAGTCCACTCTGCTGTAATTTCTGTACTTGTCATTGTAGGAAAAAAACTATCCTTAGATACCATTTTTCCCACCAATTTAATCTATCTTAGTATATTCATTTTTTCCGTAGTAGCGGGTTGCATTGCATACTCATTTGTTGAGTCACCTTTGTTGCGCTTACTCAGAAGACGTTCCAGTTCCAAACCCTCATCCGCCGCCAGCACATAACAATATATGACTAATAAATATCTGTTTAATATTTTTTGGTTAATCTGTATCGCTTATCTAATTGGGTATATGAGTTGCACGAGTTGCAATAGAGATACATCAAAGGTTGAAACCTTAGCAGACAAGAAACCTAATATCTCCATAGTCTGGAAAGACTTTGTGACTTCGAAAAAAAATGGCACTCGTCCTCCCCTACCTGATTTTTCGTACGCTGGTTATCAAAATAGTGAACAACAGATCCCCTCACCTGACTGGAAAGTGTTCGACGTTACGGAGTATGGAGCAACCCCCGATGACGGCAATAGCGACCTACAGGCTATTCAGGACGCAATAGCTGCAACCAAAGAAGATGAGGGTGCAATAATTTACTTTCCTAAGGGTAGATACCTGTTAAGTGAAAAGGAAAAGGTAACAAAAAGTCTTATTACCGTGCACAGAGATAATATTATTTTTAGAGGTGAAGGCAGCGAGGAAAATGGTACAGAGCTTTATTTCAAATATCACTTGAATACGAACACACCACAAAAAATGTGGACCACCCCAGAGATGGTAACCTTTATTGGCAACCCATCTTTTTACAAAGGAGTCACGGTAACCACGGCAACTAAAAATGCACAGTTAGGCGACTTCAAGATTTCGGTTGAAGATACTTCTGAGCTTAGTGTGGGAGACTTTATCGTAATTAATCTCAATGACAAAAGTGCTGGTGTCGATAGCTTCTTGGGCCCATACAAAGTTCAAGAAGAATGGACAGGCTTCAAAGCTGGAGAGTTTTTAAGAGAATATCACCAAATAGTCGCTATAAATCAGGGGCAGTTAACACTTAAAGCACCGTTACATATGGATATAGACGCGTCGTTCGTTTGGCAAATCAGGAAAGTCGAACTTGGACAAATGCTTGGAATAGAGGACATCGCTTTTGTCGGTAATTGGAAAGATGAATTTGTTCATCACAAAAATTCTATCCACGACAGCGGCTGGTCGGCTATAAAAATTGATAAATATGCCAACAGCTGGGTCAAAAATGTGCGTTTTAAAGATTGGAACGAAGCACTAACCATTAACGCAGGTTATGCCATAACCGCAGAAAAACTGACCATCGAGGGAAATAAAGGGCATTTTGGGATACATATTACCAGTAGCTTTGGCGTATTAGTTAGCGACTCACACGACATAACCAAAAGAGGTCAGCACCACACATTAAGCGTTAGTTCTTATGCTGCAGGGACAGTATTCCATAATACCAGTTGGCCAGAAGATACCAGTTTTGATACACATGCCCGATATCCTCACGCGACATTATTCGATAACTCTTCAGGTGGGTTTTCTGGTTCAACAGGAGGTTCAGGAGGAGGCAAGAGTCGAAAGCCAAACCATCTTTCTAATTTAGTGTTGTGGAACTTTAGAGACATAGGTAAGAAAAAAGTGAGCTCGCATAGTTGGTGGGGCAACGACACGGTACTTCTACCTAAAATTATTGGGTGGCATGGAACATTACCTAAAATGAAGCATATTGAAACATCTATTATCGAGTCTTTTGGTTCCCCTGTAGAGCCTGCATCATTATTTGAAGCACAATTAAACCTCAGACTTAACGGGGAATAAAAATTAGCTTACGCCCTCAGAAACTTGAGGAAATGTTGGATTGTCAACTTTAGAGAGTTCGTCATTATTAGCTGACTCATCAGTTGAAATAGGCGATGCTTGACCCCTTTTTCTGGGAACTCAGTGTTTTCAGACAAAACAATGAGTCCTTCGCCTAATTTACGTCGGAAATAGCTAGGTTGTTCTTTGGCAGGCAAGCTTTGTATCACTGATGTATCAAATACCTTATCGTAACAACTAAGTAAAAAATAACATGCATAAGACGCATTCCAAGCTTTAGCTTGAGAAAACGCCCTTTGCACATCAGCGGATTGCTGGTGAATTAATTCCGCAGCGTCCAACAATGAATAATTGAAAAACGAGATGTCTTTTAGGCTATGTAAAGCTAGGTGAATTAAATTGTGCTCAGGACTAAGTACCCGTATCGCCTGAACATCAAAAAAGGGATGAGGCTTGCTATCTTGCCACAATATACGTTCATCAATATTGAATAGCGTAGGGTGAACAATACAATAGTGTACGTCCACATGAGGTAAGTTTGGGTTCATCGGGTAAAAAGAGTCTTCGTAAAGATTATCAAACTTAGCTGGCTTATTTGGTATTGATAGAGTGAGAAACTTAGACAGTATCTCTTTGGCTTTTTTTCTATCTTTATACTTAATCAATATGTCTATATCTGAACAAAGCCTAGGAAATGCTACTGGATAGATATGATAATTAAACGCTACACCTTTTAATAAAATAATCGAGATATCATGTGGTGTGAAAGCATCTATTATTTGCTTCAAAAGCTGGATTTTTAGAGTCTGACTGATAACAGAGAGTCTGTGTGTTTCCTTTAAAAAAGAAGAGTAAGCTGTAAGACTATTATGCTTGGGATTTAAGGTTATAAAATTTTTGTATATAAGTGGAATTATCCGCCTTATTTTAGCATTTTTGATATAATCGATATTACTATTTTCATCTAAAAAACCGTTAACACTTTTATTTTTATCGAATGTAGAAGCGGCCTTTAAAGCATTCTTCAGTAATAACCTTGAGCGTGAAGAATTCATTCTACTCCAATAAACCTAGACACGTATTGATGCAAAGCAGTTCTACTTTCACGCCTCGACCCCAAAGACTATCAGCATGAATGAGTATTTTCTCCTATGAGCAAAAATGGGATGTCATAGCAGTAGCGGTGACTTAATTCTTCACCAACCAACCCAGCGGCAAGTTTTCTACCAAGATCTAAGTTAGGCTTTCTTCCTTTAAGGTTATGACAGTCAGAAGCTATCGCGCTGACGTGACCATCAATTAAAAGTTTCTGTGCGTTATTCTTCGCTTCGTCGCCGAATTGGCCAACCAAACTACTAGCAGTAATCTGCAATGGACACCCTATGTCCAATAAAACCTGTAACTTTTGAGGTTGCCGAACAAACGTTTGATTGCGCTCAGGATGCACGATAACAGGCATATAATGTTTGTTAACCAGCCATTTAACTAAATTCTCATAACCAACAGGTAACTCTATTCGTGGAAACTCTAACAAAAAATATTTCTTGTTGTTACTCTGACCCAGTGTGGGAATATCGTTGCGAGCAACTAACTGCATGATCTCGCTACTAATGCGAACCTCGCTAGCAAGTTGTAAGCCTATCTTAATGTTCGCAGCATCGGCCTTATCTTGGAAAATTTGGAACTTTTGTTCTAAATCCTCTTTCTTATTTTCAAACCGACCAAAATGAATATGGGGTGTCAATACTTGGATAGTGACACCACTATCAACGGCCATACGAAGCATTTCTAGAGCCTCTTCGACAGAGCGAGCCCCATCATCGACTTCTGGTAGTATATGGCTGTGGATATCGATCATAATAGTAAGTGAAAACTCAAATTAACCTTTAACCGGATCAACACCGTAATATCCTTCCTGATAATAGTGCTCACCGTAATAACTCATTTTTTGGGGTGATGCTTGCGTTAAAACAACACCACTAATATTAGCATTCACTTTTTGCAAACGCGCTACGGCTTCTTTTACCATGTTGATTTTAGTACCCTCAGCTTTAACAGCAATGACGGTTGTATCTGCCAATTTAGATAACACACATGCGTCGCTCACAGGCAATGTTGGAGGACTATCAATTATTATATGTGTATAGCGCTCCTTCAAAGATTCAAGCAAGTGTGCAAAACGCTTGGATGAAAGTAACTCCATTGGGTTTGGTGGAATACGACCACAGGTAATCACACTTAAGTTTGGTGCACCATCGATATGTGAAACAATGCTGGAGTCAACACCAGAGTCGGCCAATATATCACCTAGCCCTATAGCATTACTTAAAGACAAGTCTTTCCCAATCGCTGGTTTACGCAGATCCAATTCTATTAAAAGTGTCTTATCCAGTTGGCTGAAAGCAACGGCCAAGTTAATCGCCAAAGTGGTTTTACCCTCAGAACCCACCGTTGACGTTATTAAAACCGTTTGAGGTGGATTATCAATATTTGAAAACAATAAACCTGTACGTATTGTGTTGATAGCTTCAGCAAATGTTGAACGCTGATCTTGGATATATTGCATCTCGGGGATAACGAATTTCTCACCCTTTTTCACCATAGGGGTAATACCGAGTGATGGAAGGTGTAAATCATTTTCAATTTGATCAGGTGTGCGAAATACATTACCGAGCATCTCTCTGAGAACAACTAATACAATACCGAATACAAGCCCTAAGAACATTGAAACAATTAAAATAACCGCAACCCTAGGTCTAACCGGAAAAGAGGGTGTAGTAGCGTTATCAATTACTCTTATATTAGATGCATCATAGTCACCTGATACATCTGCTTCCATTAGTCGTCCAAGAAACGATTCATGGATCCTTCTGTTGTTCTCAACTTCTCTCTCCAGCCGACTTAGTTCAAATCCGCTCCCTTGAAAAGACTGCAGCTCAGTTTTCGTTCGTGTAATTAAGTCTCGAATATTATCTACCTGAACTTGTGCAAGCCGATATTGTTTGGAAATATTCTCAACAATTTTATCTACTTCACGGTTTAGATTACTTTTTGCGCCAATCAAGTCAGAACGCGCAGCGATCATTTTAGGGTGTTTATCACCATATCTCTCATTTAATTCTTCCACTCTCCGTAATTGATCCGATTCCTCTCCGCCTAAATCACGAACTGTTTGGTTTTGTAAGACTGGTCCTAGCGATAAATAATCACCTTTTGACTTGTCGAGTTTTTGCACTTGGGTATACATTTCTTGGGCTTCAGAAAGGCTTGTCTGAGCTCTCACTAATTCTGTGTTTAGATTGGATAACTGAGTGTTAGCGATTCTCTGCTGCTGGTCAGTGTCCATAAGACCTGCAGAGGTTCTAAACTCTCGAAGGTTTTCTTCAGACGATTGAAGAGTCGTTTTAAGATCTTCTAATTGTTCACTTAACCACTTAGCAGTATTTTTAATTTGCCCTAACCTAGCCTCAAGCCCAAAGGATATATAAGCCTCTGAAACCGCGTTTACAATTTCCGCAGCATATTCAGGGTCATCAGATTCGTAACTAATATTGATGATTTGGCTTTGAGTCCCGCCCTCAACCGTAAGTTGACTTCGAATACCATTTGCCAAAATAATTTTAAGCTGTTCATCCGTTGGCGCTATAGGTTCAATATTATCTGAACTGGAAAGGGATGATTTTAAACTCGACGCCAAATCAGAAATCCAACTTGAATTTTTCTGTAAAATTTCATCCTCTGCTAATTCTTTTTTGTACCGATTAATCAAGTCTAGTTTTTCAACGACCGTTTCAGAGACGTTTCGAGACTGAATAATTTCGTACTGAGTTTCATAGAAGAGAAATACCATAGAGTTCATGATGTAACTATCGGTATTGGTAGCACTGGGTTGAATTGGATCAGCTTGTATTTTGACTGTAGCCTGATAAATAGGCACAGACTTAATAGCAATGAATACACCGAGCAATGTAAATAATAAAACCACCAACAAAACACTGATTTTGTATCTCTTTAAGATACGCCAGTACTGGCCTAAGTCTAAAGTGTCATCATCTAAACGTTCAACACTTATAGACATTTGATTGTTCGATTTGTACGAGTCCATCTAGTTAATTCCGTCTAGTTAAAAAAAGCTTTCTTCTACTGTAATTACGTCACCCGGTTGAACTGGGGTAGTTAAGGTGACATTCCCTATATTATCCGTTTGGTTTTCTCTCAATAAACGGATTTTGCTGCGTGAAGCTCTCTCAGTAAATCCCCCTGCTAGCGAGACAGCTCTCTGTATTGTCATACCCTCTCGGTAACTATACCCACCAGGCTTATTCACCTCACCATTTACATAGAATTGTCTGTATTCTACTATAGCCACAATTATACTAGGCTTCTTTAGGTAATCACCTAAATACAGCTCCGTTATCTTAGCCTCTACTTCGTCGGTGGTTAAATTTTTAACGATTACTTGGCCAATCAATGGCATCGAGATAGCACCATTAGCCGCTATTCGAGTTTTTGGGAGACTCAAATCAGGCTCGTTAAAAACACTAATAGATATCTCATCATCTGCGCCCAACCTATACTGACTTAACTCCTGTGAATTTACAGAAAATGTCACTAGCAAGCTAATAAACACAAGCCAAATAATCAGCCCGTTTTGTCGATGTACTATCACTGAACCTAGATTCATTGGATCCCCTTAATTAAATGATATTTTGGCGGTTAGATTAATACTATTTACTTTATAGTTAGCAAGCTCAACATTTGAATCTCGACCTTCGAAACTCAAGTTGGCTCCCACTTCAACCCAAGCTCGCAAGTCATGCAATACACCAAACGTTGCATAACGTCGTTCATCTTGACGGTCGGCAACAATGCCAAATACGAGTTCATCTTCCGAGTAGCCTATCTCAGCTTCTATTTTTGTCAGTTCTGTGAAGCCATGAACAACGCTAACACCAAAGGTTGTGCGCAAAAAACCCCCTGTACTTTCAACAGAGGATTCAATACTTTCACGCTTAGCCAATAGCCCGATTGCAGTGTAGGTATTCAGTTCCCAGTCAAGATTGGCTTCATAAGATAGTCCATCAATATCGTTTAGCGTATCTAATGCATAATCTCTATCTTGATAGCCGATTTTCACAGTACCTTCAAGCTGATTAGTTAACGCCCACTCAACACCTACTCGATAAATCAAATACTCGAAGTCTCTGTCAATAACATTTGTGTCAGAGCTATATTCGTAGTCTTGGTAAATTACTTCTGCCAACAGTCGAGTTCTGGGAGCTACTCTGTAATAAAATCCTAGAGAAGCTAGGTTTCTTTCGAAACTTCTAAACTCTTGCTCGTTGTTATCGTAATCTCTATCGGTGTAAGACAATCCCAGCTCTAACTGTCCTAAACTACTGTGGCGGCCATAAATAAATTTTCCCGCAACCTGTTTTTCAGAAAAGGTATTGAACTCACCTAAGTTATTGAAAATATTGTTAGAGTCCGCAATATCCTCGTGCTCATTTTTATAGCGCAGGTCAAAACGTGATGTGAAACGGTAGGAATGGTCAAAGTCTGCTCGCAAACGAATATCATGGTCGGTATAACTCACGTCACTATTATCAAAATAATTAGCATATTCACCGGCATAAGTAGCAGTAAAACGTTGTTTACCTAGTATTCCCCCAAGCTTTAATTCAGGGACAACGACTAGGCTAGTATCGCTTATAGCGTTGGCATCGGTAGCACGCAAAATGTTATCTTCGTAAGTCAACCGAGAATCCATATCAGCAGAGAAACCAGTTTCTTGACCATAAACCTGTGTTGATGCAATCGCCGCGACTATTACTGTTGCTAATAAGATACTTTTATTACTATTTATCATTCCCATAATCCTTTAAACCAATGCCAAATCCCAAAAGAAAAACCTTCAATTAGGTTAATGCCTAATGCTGACTTAATTAAATAAAGTACTAATATGCCCATCAATACTGAAAGCGTAATAAGCAAAATCACAAATATCGCTAGTGCAAACGCAGATACAAGTCGTTCTTGGCGCTTTAAATCTCTGTAGTTACGCCCCATCAGAAAAACATAATAGATTTTCGAACTAAAAAAAGGGATAGGGAACGTCTCACGGAAATCGATTTTATGCTTTCCCCAGTTGCGAGATCCTAGCGCCACTTTCAAGCCTATTAGTTGCTCATCTGAAAAGCTTTAAGCAATTTTCAAGCCGATTAGTTGCTCATCTGAAAAGTTTTCTGCAACTTGACTAGGTATACGGATAAGTAAATTTTGAATGGCAGGTTCACTTCTAATCTTAGAGTCTGTCACCACTTTTCCTTCGTTCACAAGTACTTTACCAAAAACGTCTTATAATTGGTTAAATATTAACTCGAAATATTTTTCACGATCACAGTTAACATCACATTACTGCAAAAAATTGGTATGTTTAGTGTTAATTGCTTAAAACCGTAAGTTTCAAATAGTATTACATCCATATATGCGTGCTTTAACCTTCAAAGTTAAAAATTTGTTAATAGATAAAATCAGCTCCATATGAAGTTTACGGTCTATTTCAGCAGCAAAAAGGCATTTTTGAGTCCAATTGGACTGACAGTGGTCAAAACCACCTAAGTATAGAAAAAGCTAGGGGCAGAACAAAAGACAAAAATATTGAACCACAGAGGGTCACAGAAGAAAAGAAAAAAACAGAATGGTGATGCGGAAGAACGTAAGTATTCTTAACCATTTGTATAGCTTTCTCTGTACAGCGAAGTCTCCTTTTCCTCTGTGGTGAGATCGCTTTGTCTTTTGACTTTTACTTTTTACTGCTCTTTAGAAAAATATCCGCTGATTGCGCGAAACATAGCATAGTGTTTGGCTGTCCAGTTTAAACTTTTATCTGTGAAACGATAATTGGCTGAGTTTTTAACTATCACTAGCTTTTGATCCGGATCGACATAGATATACTGGTTATAAATGCCCTGAGCAGCATATTCGTCTTCAGCGCCAAGTGGCAGCCACCATTGGTATCCGTAACCCAAAGGTGATGATGATGCAGGATTGTTTTCGCCCGCAACAAGATGTGGCGCATCGGCTGTAATAGAATCAATAACCCATTGTTTGGGCACAACTTGCTGTATTTGCCCCTGCGCATTTTTCCATTGCCCTAAATTGAGGTACAACCAACCTAATTTGGCATAATCGCGCAGGGACACATTTAGCCCGCCTAAAGCAAGTTCCATATTGGAGTCATCTGTGAGCCAGTATGCTTGATGTTCCATGCCCAAAGGTTGCCAGATTTTCTCTGACAAATAATGAGTTAAGGTTTGCCCCGTGGCACGGGTTAACACCATACCCAGCACCTGAGTGTCGATACTCACATAATGATGGTAAGTCCCTGGCTCTTTTTCTCGAACTAATGAAGCTGAAAAATCATCTAAAGAAGTACCAAAAGCAGTGGCTCGGGAAAACCTATTAATATCTGAATTAAAGTCGCCGTAATCTTCGTTGAAACCTACACCTGAAGACATTTGCAATACATCTTTTATGCTTACGCCTGCATAACCACTGCCCACTAATTCTGGTACATAATCAGTAACGGCCTGTTCGATACTAGCCACAAATCCCTCTTCAATAGCAATACCCATTAAGGCAGATACAAAAGACTTAGCCATCGAAAAAGAGATATGTTGTTTGTCTTGCTCATGACCAAGCCAATAATCTTCATAAACAATTTTTCCGTTTTTTAACACTAACAACCCAGTTGTTTGGCTATCTTCGATAAAGCTCTGAGTTAAAATATCGTTATTGTCATATTCAAATGAATCAGGCAGTGCTTTTACTGCCTCCGGAAAGTAAAATGGCTGAGTACTGGCAGGAATGACGGTCGAATTAAAAGATTGATACATGGTCAGAAAATTGTTGGCGATTTTGTCTTGATCGTACAACGTGACGGCTGTGTATAAACGGGTAAGGTTTTTGTGGTAAACAGCAACCAGTGCGACTACAACGATTAAAAAGCCAAATATTATTTTTTTTACACTCAGTACTTTTTTCATTTTTACCCTTTATACAACACAGCAAAGTCAAAATTTAACTGATTACCTTAAATTAGCCACACAGAAAAAACCACCCTATCCACCCGCTAAATATAAAAAGCCGAGAATAATCAGCTCGGCTTTTAGATAGATAACTCACTTAAATCAGAATGTTATTCCCCGATTGAAACACTACTATGGCTGGCACCCTAGCCGCCTTCCAAGCGGGAAATACACCGCTAATAAATCCGATAACCCGCGCCAAAGTAATACCTTGCACAAAGAGTTCAAAGGTCATGAAGGAACGGAAAAAATCCATCCGAGGTGGATGAGCTGTGCTAACTAAAGCAGCTAGATTAAAGCAGATGAGTTTTTTTGACTGTTTTGATCCATTAAAAGTGTTAGTTCGGCGGAAAATCGACAAGAAAACTGGGCACCTTTACCCACTTCACTCTCAATCACTAAACGAGAGTTGTGGTGAGATAAAACGTGTTTGACGATAGACAACCCTAGACCAGATCCGCCAGTTGTGCGCGACCGCGCTTTGTCTACACGATAAAAACGTTCCGTAAGACGATCAATATGTTCTGCTGCAATGCCATCTCCATTATCTTTAACACTGAACATAGCCTGATCACCTTGCAGAAACCACTGTACTTCGATCACGCCATTGTTAGGTGTGTAATTGATGGCGTTGAAAATTATATTAGAAAACGCGCTATGCAATTCTGATTCAATGCCATACACGTATAAAATGGGTGATATATCAAAAAACAATTTATGCAATCTGTCGCGGTTTAGTGCCTCTGCTTCAGCTTGGATTTGCCACAATAATTGAGGCACATTGACCAATTTTTCGAAGGCTCTTTCTGTGCTGGCTTCAATACGTGACAACACCAACAACTCTTCAATTAAGCTTTGCATGCGCATAGATTGAGAGCGCATTTCAGATATGGCTTTTTTCATCATTGGCGCAGGTATATCGCCACTTTCTGGCAACATCTCTAGGTAGCCATTAATCACGGTTAAAGGTGTTTTCAACTCATGAGAAACATTGGCCACAAAATCTTTACGCATTTTTTCAATTTGGGTCAAGCGCGTAACATCACGAATGAGGATCATCAAATGTTCATCTTCGTAAGGCACTACCCTAAATTCTAATACTTTATTGGAATTGATCGGCGAGATAATTTCTATGGGCTGATCAAAACGATGAGCGTGATAGAACTTAATAAACTTCTTATCATTAATGCCTTCATAAACTTTCCGCCCCATATCTTCGGGCCAACGCAAACCCAACTCTATTCTTGCTAGTCGATTACACCAGATAATCTCAGCAGAATTATCAACTATAAGTGCTGCGTCGGGAAGCGCTTCCGATCCTTGCCGAAAACGGCGAATAATCTCACCTAAGGTTTTACGTTTATTACGACTGTTTAAATTAGCGCTATGAATACCTTGGTAAATATGCGACCAAATGCCACGGGAAGAAGAAGGAGGAGAAATCTTTTTACTGTGCCATAACCAATAGTTAAGCCGATAGAGCCGCCAATAATGCAAGCCTAACAATCCAAAGGCAGCAAACAACAAGGTTAATGCCAGATGATTAATATATAAGCCAAGTAGCGTACAAGCGGTCAGAAAAATGGCGACTCTTGCAATACTTCTTAACCAAGCAAAAGGGTGATACATCTGGGGGCTATATTCCTCTTTAAAGCTATTAAAAAATATTCGTTTCTCTGAGAACTAATAGCAGGCGGCACTCATTTAGCTGAAAGCTCTCTACACTTTACTGGAAAAACGATAACCTGAACCGCGCACTGTTTGGATCATATTATCATGTGAAAACTCAGACAAGGCTTTACGTAGCCTTCTAATGTGTACGTCTACCGTTCTATCTTCAACATAAACGTTAGTTCCCCAAACATTGTCCAACAGCTGCTCACGGCTATAAACCCGTTCAGAATGTGTCATAAAAAAATGTAAAAGTTTGAACTCGGTGGGTCCCATATCAATGGGCGTCTTATTAGATGTAACACGGTGGGACACAGGATCGAGCCTTAATCCTTGGTAATCAACGACATCTTCGCTAGATGTGGGTGTTACACGTCTGATCACCGCTTTTACTCTGGCCACTAATTCCTTGGGAGAGAATGGTTTAGTCACATAATCATCGGCACCGGCTTCTAAACCTCTGATTTTATCTTCTTCTTCGCCTCTGGCAGTTAACATAATGATAGGAATGTATCGAGCATATTCATGTTGCTTGAGTTTTTTCGCCAGTTGCACACCGGTGCCACCTGGCAACATCCAGTCTAATAAAATCAAATCGGGAAAAGGTTCTACTATTTTTTCTAGCGCTATTTGATAATCTTCGGCCTCAATGGTTACATAACCCGATTGTTCAAGCACAAATTTCAACATGTTGCGGATGGGAGCTTCGTCTTCCACCAATAAAATACGTTTTGCCATTTTTATGTTCCTTGCTACATCAACAACGCATTAGATTATTCATATTTTGTGTGACATTTTTATTACGGTTAGCATTTTAGCCTCTATTTAGTCTACAAAGACAATATTTTAAAAGATCACAGACTTTCACAACTTTAACTCGACTGTGCCTCAAAACACATTACTGCCTACACATCTTGTTTATTTTTTTTATTCCGCATATTCTTTATATACAGATTTAACTAAAGGAAATATGAATCTAGATGTCTAATGCCAAGCAAGGGTTGTCAAGAAAGCTGCTAGCTAGGGTGCTGTCGGTTTATTTTGTGCTAACCCTGATTGTGACTGCAGGCCAAGTTTTCACTGAATATTTAAACACAAAAAATCATATTGAAAGTGAGCTTAAAACTTTAAAAAGCACCTTTAGCACTAGTTTAACTCGCGCCATTTGGGAGCTAAATACCCCCCAAGCAAAATCTATTGCGGTAGGTTTAATGGAACTGCCTATAGTTGAAGGTGTGCAAATTCGAGATGAAAACAGTCACTATATTGCCGATTTTGGACGTACTTCTACATTAGTCGGTGAATCTATTACTAAAGGTGTGATGAGGGATCATGCGGGAGGAACCTTTGGTTACAGTTTTCCATTAATCTTCGAATTCTCTGGTAGAACATCATTAGTCGGTGATGTCACTTTATATTCAAGCTCCGCCATTATTTTTGGCAGAATAGAAGTCGGAATATTTTTCTTGATTGGTAACGCCATAGTTAAAACTGCGTTTTTAGTTTTTCTATTTATGAGTGCATTTCGCACTATGCTGACTAATCCGCTGAATGAATTAACCCAACAAATTACCGACTTCAACCTAGACGACCCTGAATCCTCCAAACTTAACTTGAACATTGATGAGGACAATGAATTAAAGCTATTAGAAACGTCTTACAATAAGTTAATAGATGAAACGATTGAGTTTCAATCTAAGCTTGCAGGCACTCAAAGAGAGTTACAACAGGCCAATATGAGGCTAGATTACCAGAATATCTCGTTAGAAGAAGAAGTGGCTAAAAAAACCGCCACATTGAGTAGGATCATGTTGGACTTGGAACAACAAAAAGATGAGTTATTAGTTAATCAACGTGAACTGCGTCAAGAAAATGAAAATCGCCAATTTATCGAAGATGAACTACGTAAACGAAATACTGAATTAGCCACATCGATGGAAACCATCCAAATGGCTCAAGCTCAATTGGTTGAATCAGAAAGAATGGCCTCATTGGGTGGCTTAGTAGCGGGCATTGCCCACGACGTTAATACACCTTTAGGTGTTAGTGTTACAGCAACCAGCTTTTTGCAAGACAGAGTACAAAAACTTCAAAGCGCCTACGATGATAAAAAATTAACAGGCAGTATCATGACCTCGTTTTTATCTGAGGCTCAGCAAACCATCACGTTACTCACCAACAACTTAAACCGTGCCTCCGATCTTATTTCAAGTTTTAAACAGGTTGCTGTCGATCAAACAAGTGAAGCAATAAGAGAAATCAATGTCAGTGAGTATTTAAGTGAAGTCGTGCAATCTTTGGCGCCTAATTTAAAAAAAACTCAGCATACTATTGATATACATTGCCCAGACGATCTATTGATCAAATGTGCGCCTGGCGTGTTGGCACAAATATTAACCAATATGATTATGAACTCCCTGATCCATGGCTTCGAGGATACACCTAAAGGCGCCATCAGACTGGAAATTTCCAAGCAAGACGACAATCTTATTATCGACTACTCTGACGATGGGCGAGGTCTTGATGAGGGAACCCTAGAACGGCATTTCGATGCATTTTTTACTACCCGCAGAGGTAAAGGCGGAAGCGGATTAGGCACGCACATTATGTACAATCTAGTGACTCAAACACTAGGTGGCTCAATACAAGCATTCAGTCAACCTGACCAAGGCCTACAATACAAAATTACTATCCCCGTCTAAGCAAAACATATTTAAGTGAATTTCTGTCTTTTTCACATAGTAGGCAAGGTTAATTCCTGATAGTCTCTACGGCCATTTTTAATAGCGCGACTCTGCGCAGAGGGCTTGACTATTTTTCGCGACCAAAGCAGCAGTATCGCTTTAGATTGAATCCATTTTCAACTCGAAAGATAAACAGCCCCTAACTCTTAGCGAATTATTTTATGTGGTTTAAAAACCTAAAGCTTTACGCAATTACCCAAGACATGGATTTCAAAGAACAAGACTTTGAAGACAAACTTGCTGAATTCAAATTTCGCCCTTGCGGCAGCCAAGAATTAGCCACTATGGGCTGGGCTTCTCCCTTCAATCAGGGCGAGACTTTAATCCATGCTACGGCGGGTAGGGTTTGGTTAACCCTAAAGAAACAAGAACGTATTTTGCCCGCTGTGGTTGTGAATGCAGAACTGGCAGACAAAGTAGCACTAATCGAGACCGAGACAGGCTCCCCTGTGGGCAAAAAAGCCCAACAAGATATGAAGCAAGAAATCATTCATCGTTTGTTGCCCCAAGCGTTCACCAAAAATAGTTATACACACGGCTTCATCTCTACCCAAGATAATTTAGTGGTAGTAGATTCGTCTGCAGATGGCAAAGCTGAAGTGTTCTTAGCCATGTTACGTAAGGCCATTGGTTCATTACCCGTTGTTCCTTTAGCCAGGCAATCTGTGCAGACAGATTTAACCTCATGGTTAAAAGATGACTCAGCGCCAACAGATATTACTGTATTAGAAGAAGCTGAACTCAAAGCCTTGGAAGAAGACGGTGCCATTATTCGCTGCAAAAACCAGGATTTATACAGCGAAGAAATCACCCATCATTTGGAAGCAGGAAAGTCAGTCCAAAAACTTGCTGTTGAATGGAGTGAAACACTTACGGCAATTATTCAGGAAGACTTAAGCATAAAACGCGTAAAGTTCACCGATGTGATAAGAGAACAAAACGACGATATACCTAAAGATCAAATGTTAGCTAGGTTGGATGCAAACTTTGCGCTAATGTCGGGAGAAGTGGTTCGTTTCGCTAAACGTCTAAAAGAAATATTTAATTTAGACGATGAAAAAGTGAGTTAACAAATAGGCAGTGCTGATCAAATGATGCTGGTTGAACCCAGCCTCTTTTAGAGGATAAGATGCAAACCTTATTGAAAAATTTGCTTGGCGCTATCACGCAGTTCGTCAAACTCATCGCTAAGTAATGCAGACAAATTATCAACAATACCTTTTTCTATTGCCACATTAAAAATCTCTTCTTTGTGGCTCTCAAACTTGCCACAAAGCGCAGCACCTAGCCTGACCAAATCTAAGTAAGAAACAGTTTCAGAAGTCACAGACAAATTTTTCCAGTTCTGCGCAACATCCACAAACTCCGGCTCAAAACCCCATTCGGTCATAATGCTCGCGCCAAGTTTACCGGTCAATTTTTCAATAGCCACATCCAAGAATGTAGGATTAGCAAATATATCTGTATGGCGCTCGGCTTCTGTCAGTATGGGTAACGCACCAATATTATGCACTAAAGCCGCCAACATCATCGATTCAAGGTTCAATGCACGGTTTTTGGTTTGTTTTGCATGAACTTGCATTATCGCTAAAGAATTGGCCACAATTTCGATGGTATCAGCCCATATGCGAGTCATATAGTCTTTTACAATGGCATTTTTGGATACAAATAGTTGTTCCATTGCCAAAGCGGTAGAAATATTTTTAATCTGGCGTAAACCAATACGAGTAACAGCTTGTTGAGCGGAGGTAACTTTGACCGATCTGCCCAAATATGCACTATTTGAAATTTTTATCATACGTGCGCTTAAAGATGGATCCTGGCTAATGACATCAGCCATCACATTTAAATGAATGTCAGGATTGTCCGCCACTCTCCTTACCTTCAATGCAATCGCAGGTAATGTGGGTAGAACCAATGTATCGTTATTAATTTTGTCTACCAAAATAGTGAGAAGTGCGTTTTCTGTAGCCATGTATTTACCTATATCCTGTCAAAACAATTCGAACCCTAGGGTAAGTCTATGAAAATATTTTTTATTATCTCAGCCAAACGTATCAGCAATCAAGCTGCTGATACGTAAATGCTAGCATACTTTTTTGTGCTATCTAGAGGTGATAAACGCATTAGAAGCTAAAAATTTGTTATATTTCCATTGAATTAGGGTATATCGTGCAATACAACAATAAAAAGGTGAGGCAGTGAAAATTCTTTCAAAATCATACGTTACAGCCATAACATTAGCCGTGTGTTCGACACTGGTTTCATCGTGTAATAAACCAGCCAATGACAATACTCAGATACAGCAAATCGTCGACATATCCACTGATAAAAAAGCAGCGCTATCTCTGATTGGAGACTACGAAAACAGGCTCAATATTTATTTCCCCGTCACCTTATCTGCAGACATAAGTCATTTAAGTGTCAACCAGAGACAAATGTTAGCGGTTTTGATTGAAGCATCTGTCATTATGGACGACTTATTCTGGCAGCAGGCCTTTGGCCAAGATAAGAAGACCTTTTTATCTCAAATAACCACACCCAAAGTGCAAAACTTTGCGGCTATCAACTATGGCCCTTGGGACAGGTTGAATGGTGATCAGGCTTTTTTGTCTGATACAGATGAGAAGTTATTAGGCGCACAATTTTATCCCGCAGACATGACCAAGGCAGAATTTGAAGCCAGCGACTTTGCAGATAAAGATGGTTTATATTCTATGGTGCGCAGGGATAAGAACGGTCAGTTAATTGCAATTCCCTACTCAACTTACTTTGCCGATGAACTAAAAGAAGCTTCACAACTGTTAACAAAGGCAGCCACTTTAGCAGAGGATAAAAGTTTTGCGGCTTATCTCAACTTACGCGCTGAAGCTTTGTTAACCAACAATTACCAACCTTCTGACTATGCGTGGATGGATATGAAGACCAACCCTATCGAATTGATTTATGGTCCCATTGAGACATATGAGGATCAGTTGTTTGGTTATCGGGCAGCATTTGAGTCTTATGTATTGTTAAAGGACTTGGCTTGGAGCGAACGACTCAGTAAATATGCCTCTTTCTTACCTGAGCTACAAAAAGGCTTGCCCGTTGAGGCAAAATACAAAGCTCAAATGCCCGGCGCAAATGCTGACTTAAATGCTTACGATGTGATTTATTACGCAGGTCATTCCAACGCGGGTAGTAAAACAATTGCCATCAACTTGCCTAACGACGAACAAGTACAACTCAAAAAAGGCACGCGCAGGTTACAACTCAAAAATGCCATGCAAGCCAAATTCGATAACATATTACTGCCCATTTCTAAGCAATTGATTGTGCCTGAACAACGCCAACACATTACCTTTAACGCTTTTTTCGCCAACACTATGTTTCATGAAGTTGCCCATGGTCTTGGCATCAAAACAGTATTAGGCAGTGAACAAACAGTCAGACAATCCCTGAAAGAACACGCGTCAGCCTTAGAAGAAGGTAAAGCCGATATTTTAGGGCTTTATATGATCCAACAGTTATTAGCCAAAGGTGTCATTGATGAAGGCATGTTAGAAGATTATTACGTCACTTTCATGACCGGTATCTTTCGTTCCGTTCGTTTTGGGGCATCCAGCGCACACGGTAAAGCCAATATGATCAGGTTTAACTTTTTTCAAGAGTACCAAGCGTTTAGCCGTAATGAAGACGGTTTGTATCGAGTAGACATGCAAAAAATGGGCAACGCTATTGATGCGTTATCAAATAAAATACTGACCTTACAAGGTGATGGAGATTATGCCGGTGTTGCGAAGTTAGTCGCAGATAAAGGTGTTATCAAAGCACAATTGCAGCAAGACTTAGATAAATTAACCGCAGCTGATATTCCGGTAGATATAGACTTTAAACAAGGTGTGAACATTTTGGGTTTAAATTAAGGTAATCATAATGCTTTCACTCGACAATAAAATTGTCCGACTAGGAGTCACTATTTGATAGCCGAGGATCCCCCGCAACAAGCAGCCTACTACCATCAGGATAGTGCAGATCTGCTTTATGGAAACGCCAAAGCGGGAATTTTGGTGACTCTATTCGCGTCTAGCCTTCTGGTTTTTGGCTTCAATACTGTTGAAATACAAGTACAAAAATACATTTGGTGGGCTGGCATGTCTTTACTCATGCTGGTTAGAATGATTGACGTTTATCGCTGGGATAGGCGTGACAAAGACCAAGATTGTGATGGAAAAAAAGCAGTCATGCGATTTATTTCTGGTGCACTCATCTCCGGTATTATGTGGTGTGCCTACTGCCTATATGTATTTAGTTATGCCAACAGCACTGAGCTCGCATGTATGATCATTGTAGTGTCGGCCTTAGCGGGGGGAGCAGCAACTGTGTTAGCCGCACATAGGTTTACCGCAATGAGTTATGCACTCATTATGTTAGGCCCATTTTCAATTGGGATGTTACTGTCTTTTGAACAGTATCAGCAGATCCTTGGCCTCTTAGGCCTTGCATTTAGTGTAGTAATGATGATTACAGCAAAAAAATCTGCAGATTTTACACGGAATGCCATTCGACTCAAAAATGAAAATGCGCTGCTGGTTAATCAAATGGAACAAAAGGTCGCCCAGCGAACGGCGAAAATTTATCAGTTATCTAACCTTGATCCTCTCACTGGCTTATTCAATCGCTCAGCATTTATGCATCACCTACAAGAACAACTAAAATTGAGTGAAAAAAATGGTATCCCTATTGCTCTGTTGTTCATCGATTTAGATGGTTTTAAAAAAATTAACGATACGTTAGGCCATGAAACAGGAGACAAAGTACTCAAACAAACAGCGAAACGATTAGAGCAGTTTCGCGATGAACAACACTTGTTATGCCGCTGGGGAGGTGATGAATTTTTGATTACTTTTATGGGCGCAGACCAAGATATGGCAGTTAACTATGCAAATACGATCATTAATAAAATTTCAGAATATTACGACTTTGAGAGCAATAGACTGTCCATAGGTGCAACAGTTGGCATTGCTCTTTATCCAAAACATAGCACCAAGGCTGATGAGCTCATTCAACTGGCTGATACTGCCATGTATTATCAGAAAAAAAGCTCTCCACGCTCAGTTGGCTTATTTAACAAAGAAATGAGACAACGCTTGTTTCGCGAACAGAAGTTGAAAATAGGACTAGCAGAGGCCATCGATAAACAACAACTTCGTATGGTTTATCAACCGATAGTTCAGTCTGTATCCCATCAAGTGGTTGCCTTTGAAGCTTTACTAAGATGGGATTTCGATGGAGAAAATGTCCCCCCTGATGAATTTATTAGCATTGCCGAGCAATATGGTTTAATTAATTCAATTGGTAATTGGGTATTACAACAATCCTGCATTGCTGCGGCTGAGTGGCTTGATGCCTGTAAAAATAACCAACCTTCGGTCAGTGTTAATGTATCGGTTTTGCAATTACACAATTCAAACTTTATTGAATTTGTCGAGTCAGCATTAGGAGCTGCGCAACTTGATGCTGAAAAGCTCACCATAGAAATTACCGAGTCAATTTTTTCCAACGATAAAGAAACGATGTTTCACCGGATCAAAGAGCTACAATCCATGGGAATTAAGGTGTCGATAGATGACTTTGGTACTGAATATTCATCGCTTTCAGTGATCCAAGACTTAGCGGCCGATACCATAAAGATCGATCGCTCATTTATTAATAAACTCAATACAAACGGTATGGCGATCATCAAAGCGGTCAAACAGATGGCTTCGACTCTCAATTACGATATGATTGCTGAAGGTATAGAAACCCAACAGCAAGCAGAGATCCTTTCGGAATTAGGGATTGAAATGTTACAAGGTTATTACTTTGCTAAGCCACTCGAACTAAGCAAAGTCAAAAGCTATATTAATCACCATTCAAGCTGACTTTAACCTTTATTGATAAGGCGGCCAACCCATGGCTTTGCCTGCTAATACGTGCAAATGAATGTGATACACAGTTTGCCCACCGTTTTTGTTGCAGTTCATCACAGCTCTATAACCATCTTGAGCGAAACCCTGTTTTTCAGCTAATTGTGCTGCCACCCAATACAAATGACCGACTAAGGCTTTATCTTCTTGTTCAATATCATTAATAGTGGTGATCGGTTTTTTGGGGATAACCAAAAAATGTATGGGTGCTTGTGGATTAATATCGCTGAACGCCAAAGCTAATTCATCTTCATAAAGGATCTCAGCAGGAATTTCTCTATTGATTATTTTGGTGAAAATAGTTTGGCTCATCGTTTCTTCCTTCCTAAATAAATACAAACAGTAATAGTGCGACACCTAGAATCAATCTATAGATCACAAATGGCAACATGCCAATTTTGGAGATCCACGCTAAAAACAAATAAATACAAGCATAGGCACTGACGAATGAAAATACAGCACCAAACAACAAGGCATTCCAATCAATAGCATTGGGGGTTTGCACTAAGTCATAGGTAGCAAATAGCCCCGCACCTAGTATCACAGGTATAGACAATAAAAATGAAAAGCGCGCAGCACTTTCTCTATCTAAACCAATCATCAATCCAGCTGTCATAGTGATACCTGAGCGTGACGTACCAGGAATAATAGCGATGGCCTGTGCAAGACCAATAAAAACCACATTTTTCCAAGTAATCTGATGCACAGTTTTAACCTGAGTAGCTTTGTTATCCGCATACCAAAGCAGTAAACCAAAAACAATAGTCGTAATAGCAATGACTAAGGCTGAACGGGCGTATATTTCTATAAGATCCTTAAAGGCAAACCCAAACATCACCGCGGGAATGCTGCCAATAATAATCCACCAAGCTAAACGACTGTCCTGTATTTGGTTTTGGCTCAACCCATAACGGAACCAAGCACCGGTTAAGCGTATAATATCCCTACGGAAATAGATCATCACAGCTAGCAAACTGCCCACATGTACGGCCACATCGTAAGCTAGACCTTGATCATTCCAACCCAATACCTCAGAAGGTAAAATTAAGTGAGCTGAACTAGATATAGGTAAAAATTCAGTCAATCCTTGAATGATCGCCAAGATAATAATTTCAAATAATGTCATATGTTGATTGGACTCCATTCAAATTTAATCGCCCACAGTTTCTGTTGGCTTTTATCATATGTCTGCCAAAGGTTGGCGTAACTTTTGTTCACTACAGGATGGACGTCATCAGCGGCAATTTCGGCTAAGGGTTTTAACACAAATGCATTATAAAGTACCTCTGGGCGAGGTAATGCTATTGGCTGAGTCGTCACCTGGTGATCGTATAGCAGCAAGTCCAAATCTAGTGTTCTCGGAGAAAATTTTTGTTCATCACGCTGACGTTTGTTGTCTTGTTCTATTTGTTTAAGAGCACAGCATACCTCTGCAATGGACAAGCTAGTACTAGCCTTAATCACTAAATTGTAAAAGTTGCTGCCTTCAAATCCCACAGATTCACTTTCAAAAACAGAGGAAAGAGTCAACTCACCAAATGCCTGATACATCCCTTGTAATCCAGCTTTTGTATGTTTCTCTTTATCTACATTGCTACCGACACTTATATAGATAATATGTGACTGCTCGGTGTCAATACTCAAAGAGTTTGCTCCTTAGTAAATTCTACCGCGACATTTTTAGCATTCGCCAGAATATCGGGCTTACTCAACTTGAGGCGCACTACTTTAAGCATAGGAAAGGACTGTAGCAACCAGTCAACCATATGGCTTGCCAAGGCTTCAATCAGTTTATATTGGCTTTTTGCAGCAAAGTCGCTTATGCCTTGAGCTATCAGAGCATAATTTAGCGTATTGTCTACATCGTCTGTTTGCGCCGCCAAAGAAAGGTCAGCACTAAGTTCAACATCAACTATTAATCGTTGTTGATGTTTTCTTTCCCAGTCATATACGCCAATCAACGTTAAGACCTCAAGCCCTTCAATATGAATTTTATCCATTGGTGATCCGCGCTGCATTTTATGGGAGTTTGGTATATTCTGCTAAATTGTAACTCATTCTTTTAATACAAGTACATGACAGCACTAACTATATTAATCTTTGCTTCGGCCTATTTACTGGGTTCTATTTCCAGTGCAGTTTTAGTATGCCGGTTGTTCAGCTTAGGCGATCCCAGAGATCAAGGTTCAGGCAACCCTGGAGCCACTAATGTGTTGCGCATAGGCGGAAAATTTCCGGCGGCGTTGGTTTTAGTATTCGATGTATTAAAAGGTACTATTCCAGTGTGGGGCAGTTATTATTTTGGCCTAGAGCCTGTTTATTTGGCATTTGTGGCGGTTTTTGCCTGTATAGGCCACATGTTTCCTCTGTTTTTTGATTTTTCTGGTGGTAAGGCAGTCGCCACAGCACTCGGAGCTATTTTACCTTTAGGTTTAGACTTAGCGGTAATGCTAATCTTGACTTGGGGTTTAGTCGCAAGAATAAGCAATTATTCATCCTTAGCTGCGATTATATCAGTCAGCCTAGCCCCTTTATTTACTTGGTTGGTAAAACCCGACTATACGATACCCGTCATAATATTAAGCGTATTAATTGTGCTCCGCCATAAAGACAATATTGTTCGGCTATTAAAAGGACAAGAACAAAAAATAGCGAGAAAAAACGACCACTAACAATAAAAACATACCTGGGCTAAGGGTTAACTTTTATCTAAATAGCGTCTAATTCTTCCAGCGACCAGCGAGGCCTAGCCTTGGTAGACAAACCTTCTATTTCACCCGCTTTAAGTCGCTGTAACCCTGCATAGGCGATCATAGCGCCGTTGTCAGTACAGAATTCCAACCTAGGATAAAACACTTCACCTTTGAGTGACTTCATCATGCCAGCAAAATCTTCACGTAACTGTTTATTAGCGCTCACACCACCCGCAATGACCAAACGTTTTAAGTGAGTGTGTTTTAAAGCGCGTTTGCATTTAATGGCTAAGGTATCGACTACGGCTTCTTGGAAAGCATAGGCAATGTTTGCCCGTGTTTGATCTGAGCCATCTGATGCTCGAATGGTATTAGCGGCGAAGGTTTTTAAACCACTGAAACTAAAATCTAAGCCAGGTTTAGTGGTCATGGGGCGTGGAAATTTATAATGCCCTGCCTCACCCTTTTCAGCTAATTTAGCCAGTAGAGGGCCTCCGGGATAATCTAGCCCAAGTAACTTAGCCGTTTTGTCGAAGGCTTCTCCCGCAGCATCGTCTACCGATTCACCTAATACTTCGTATTGACCGATACCTTCTACTTTCACCATCATCGAATGTCCACCTGAAACCAAAAGTGCAACAAAAGGAAATTCAGGTGCGGGGTCATCTAACATAGGAGCAAGCAAATGCCCTTCCATATGGTGCACGCCAACGGCAGGTTTATGCCAAGCATAAGCCAAGCTGCGCGCTACTGATGAGCCCACTAACAAAGCCCCGACTAACCCTGGGCCTTTGGTGAAAGCGATACCATCGATGTCTTTGGCACTACAATTAGCCTCTTGCAAAGATGCCTTTATTAATGGCACTAGTTTGCGTACATGATCTCTAGAAGCAAGCTCGGGCACCACACCACCATAATCAGCATGTAGTTTCACTTGGCTATATAATTGGTGGGCCAACAACCCTTGTTGCTCATCATAAATCGCCACACCTGTCTCATCACAAGAGGTTTCAATACCTAATACACGCATATTCAATTTCTAACAAAAATGTTTTAAACTGCCGGCATTCTACTGATTAGCAGTCAAACCTCCAATTTAATATGACATTTGTTTGAATTAATCAGGTTTTTAGCCTATCAAGACTTTACATCCCTTAGGGATATGATTAGAATTCCGCACCATTTTTAACCGAGCTGGCGATTCATTGCGCCGGCACGATATAGTTTTTATTTTTTGAGGTAAGAGTTTAATGCCAATCGTTAAAGTAAGAGAGAACGAACCTTTTGATGTTGCATTGCGTCGTTTTAAACGTTCATGTGAAAAAGCAGGTGTACTTTCTGAAGTTCGTCGTCGCGAATATTTTGAAAAGCCTACTTGGGAACGTAAACGTAAAAAAGCTGCCGCTAAGAAACGTCTTTTGAAGAAGTTATCTCGCGAAAACGCTCGTCGCATCAGATTATACTAAATCTCTTCTGAAACGCGTTATTTATAACGCGCTTTAAGTCGTTTTATCACATATCCTTTTTCCGTTTTCATTGAGTCACTCCATGTCTTTATTAGATGATTTAAAAAATGCACAAAAAGATGCCATGCGTGCTAGAGACAAAATTCGTCTTGGCACTATTCGCATGGCTTTGTCTGCCGTAAAGCAACATGAAATCGATGGGCGTACCGATCCCGATTATATTGCTCTCAATGACGATGGTATCCTTGCGATATTAATCAAGATGGTAAAACAGCGAAAGGATGCAGCAAGTCAATATGAGACTGCGGGTCGTCAAGATTTACTTGATATCGAACTAACAGAAATTGTTATTTTGCATGATTTCCTGCCCAAAGCTCTTAGCGAAGAAGAGCTTGATGCGTTGATTGTACAAGCGATGGCAGAATCAGCTGCATCGGGTATGCAGGATATGGGTAAAGTCATGTCTTGGCTGAAACCTAAAGTCCAAGGCCGTGCTGATATGGGGCAATTAAGTGGCAAAATAAAAGCCAGACTTAATTCTTAGAAAATCCCACTTATAGTTCAATATTATAGTTCAATATTTTACCAACCGCACTTCGATGCGGTTTGTTTATTTAAGTACATATACCCCCTAGAAATGCACGTTTCAGACATTTGAGGTGGCATGTGGGTATAAAGCTTAAATGTTCCAAACTATATGGCATTATATTCATCCGTTGTTGTTAATTGAGAAGGTATAATGTCTGGTCGTATCCCCCGCGAGTTTATTGATGACATTATTGCTCGCACAGACATAATTGAACTGATTGACAGTCGTGTCCGCCTTAAAAAAGCCGGTCGTAATCATCAAGCTTGCTGCCCTTTTCACGATGAAAAAAGTCCTTCTTTCACCGTTAGCCAAGACAAACAGTTTTATCACTGCTTTGGCTGTGGTGCTCATGGCAATGTCATTTCATTTTTGATGGAATTTGACCGGCTAGAATTTCCAGAAGCCATCGAAGAACTGGCACAATATCATAGTATCGAGGTGCCACGAGAAAAAGGCGGTGCCCCTCCCCCGTCAGCGGAGCAAAAACAACAAAAAGAAAACGATTATGAGTTAATGGAAAAAGTAGCTAAATACTTTGCTCAACAACTCAGAGTGCATCCTGACAAAGATAAAGCAATCAATTACCTAAAAAATCGTGGGCTCAGTGGCGAAATAGTCAAAGCCTTTGATATGGGTTATGCCCCTCCCGAATGGGATTCAGTACTTAAGACCTTCGGTGTAAGCCCTGTATATCAAGAGCAGTTACTTGACTTAAAACTTATCACCGAAAATGACAACAGAAGACGATTCGACTTTTTCCGCGATCGTATTATGTTCCCCATTCGTGACAAACGTGGGCGTGTTATTGGTTTTGGTGGCAGAGTATTAGAAGATGGCGGCCCCAAATATCTGAACTCACCCGAAACCCGTATATTTCATAAAGGTCATGAATTATATGGCTTCTATCAAACCAAACAAGCTCATCGAAATTTAACCCGAGTCATGATAGTCGAAGGTTATATGGATGTTGTCGCTCTTGGGCAATTTGGTATCGACTATGCCGTTGCATCCCTAGGCACCGCCACCACACCAGAACATATTCAAATGTTATTTCGCGCCACCCGTGAAGTAGTGTGTTGTTACGATGGTGACCGTGCAGGCAGAGAAGCCGCTTGGCGCGCCTTAGAAAACGCCCTGCCTTTTCTTAAAGATGGGGTGGAGATGAAGTTCCTGTTTTTACCCGATGGCGAAGATCCCGACAGTTTAGTCCGTAAAATTGGCAAAGAAACCTTTGAAGAAAACCTAAAAAACGATGCAGTTCCTTTGTCTAAGTTCTTTTTTGATAACTTATTACAACGTCATCACGTAGGCAGCATTGAAGGCAAAGCAGCGTTAAAAGCCGAAGCAGTACCGCTAATTGAACAAATAGTCGGCGATAATATTCGGGAAATTTTATTGTCTGATTTAAGCAATCATATGGGCGACCAAAACAAACATAAGTTAGAGCGTGATATCGCTCAGGCAAATCAACGAAAAAACCCAAAAAAAATAGACTTCAATACACCCAATAAGAGCACAATATCACCCGTACGCATGATGATTAGATTGTTATTAGATGATCCTAGTTTAGCGGCAAAATGTCAGGCCGCTGATCCCACTCCTTTAGTGTCAGTTGATATCCCAGGCATAACGATGTTAATTGAGCTTTATCAGTTTTGTTTAAACAAGCCGCAGGCGAATACAGCACAAGTCTTAGAGCATTTTCGCAATCACCCACAAAGTGCTCAGTTAGCTAAATTAATGATCTGGGAATACCCTGAACAAAACCTATCTGCAGTGTTTAAAGATAGCTTTGCCAAGCTACTAGATTGGCATTTACAAAGCCGTATGGATGAGTTGTTTTCCAAGTCGAGGGTTAGCAAATTAACCGATGCAGAAAAACAAGAACTTAACCTACTTGTAAAAGAACAAAAATGACCCAACATCTAGCCCAATGCTTAGTGAGTCTGCTATACTGGCTAATTCGCTAGCACTCTAGTGAATACAAGGTATTTACTAGGTCAATTAAGCAAGTGACAGCGTAAATCCTCTCTGGCGAGGGGTTTTGATGAATATTCAACTAATTTCGAGAAGCGTAAGTTATATGGTGCAAAGCAAGCAGTCGCAGATAAAACTCCTCATTGCTAAAGGTAAAGAACAAGGCTATTTGACCTTC